>NZ_JACJEE010000013.1:0-137441 GCF_014163915.1 Pseudoalteromonas sp. SR41-8 | reverse complement strand
ATCGTATTATCGTATTATCATCAGCAAGCAATACAAATGAGTTTATTTCATCAAGTTTTAAACCCTTTTTGAAAGAATTAAAATCGTAGGGGTATCTAAAATTAGGCCCAGCCCATGCATGAACTTCTTCTTCATTTGAAAACCATGACATGATTTCTTTTATGTGGGTATTTCTGACGTGAGTTAACAACATAACCACTCTTACTTAATCGCGGGAAGTACGATGTATTCCATTTTAATTGATAATAAACAATACGTTATAAATATACCAAACGCAATTAGATAATAACAATAAGGTACTTTTTGCTTATGCTAATTGCTACTCCATCATTCACTTAGCCTCCCGTTTAAGTTCAGCTGTTTTCATATTTATGGCCATAAAAACCATGCGAACACCCATTTACCTAATAAAGTTACAAAGATAAAATAAAAAATAATTGACTGATAATTATATATAAAACAATAAACACCACATCCAATTAAACAAATTTAATACATTTTAGCTGCAATAAATTAAACACAGTAGTTGACGCAACATAAAAATTACACTAGCCTTTCTGGAAGCGCTTCCACAGGAATTAACACAAGCCACTATGGAAGCGCTTCCACACACAGTGATACCGCCGCATTTTTGTGGTGAGTAAATAATAATGATAACAGTACGAGGGAAGTCTAATGTCCAAGCATATTTTAATGAAAACAAAGTTAGCCACCAGCTTATCTTTGATTTTAGGTGCCGCAACCACTATGTCTACGTTTGCCGCCGAGGTTGAACAACAAAGTGAATTAGAAGTGATTCAAGTCACCGGTTTTAAAGGCAGTATCAAAGAATCAACTCAGCTTAAGCGTTACTCATCTGGGGTTGTTGATGCCATTTCTGCTGAAGACATTGGTAAATTTCCAGACACTAATTTAGCTGAATCGCTGCAACGCATTACCGGTGTTTCAATTGACCGCAGCAATGGTGAAGGTTCTAAAGTGACAGTGCGTGGTTTTGGTCCAGATTATAATATGGTGACATTAAACGGACGTACAATGCCTGCGGCCTCTCTTCCTGCTGGTGGTGGTGCTCCAAACTCTCGAGCTTATGATTTTGCTAATCTTGCCTCAGAAAGTGTGAAATCAGTGGAAGTATATAAAACAGGTAAAGCAAGCATCGCATCTGGTGGCATTGGTGCAACCATTAATATCAATACCGCTCGTCCACTTGATAACCCTGGCCTAGTTGCCAATATTGGTGTTAAAGCACAGCACGATACAACTAACCGTGTCGGCGATGACGTTACTCCAGAAATTTCAGGGATCTTTAGCTGGACAGATGAAGATGCTAAATTTGGTGCTTCACTCACAGCAAGTATGCAACAGCGTGATAGTTCAGCAACCGGGGCATTTGTTGGCGAATGGCGCACCACAGAATATGATGGCACCATCCCTCAAGCAGCAGATGACATTGTATTAGAAAATGCTCCTGCGATGGGCCAGTATTATTCAATGCCATCAGACTTGCGCTACACCATTGCAGATCGTGAGCGAACTCGTACTAATGCTCAATTAACATTGCAATACAGCCCAATTGACTCGTTTACCGCAACACTTGATTATACTTACTCACAGCAAGAGTTATTTGAAGCACGTGCAGAGCAATCAATTTGGATGGACAACTATAAAACCCATTTAACATTTGATGACAATGCTGTTAAAACACCTATTTATTACCGTGAAGAACGCCGCGACTTATCCACTCGCGACTTAGGCTTAGCATTACAAGAGCAAAATCAAGTAAACGAAAATAATTCAATCGGTTTAAACCTTCAATACTACTTTAGTGATCAACTGAACTTTACGTTTGATGCCCACAGCTCAAAAGCCACCAGCAAACCCGATGCGCCTTATGGTAGTTGGATAAATGCAGGCTTAGGTGCCAATGTCGTGGCCGCACAACAAGTTGACTTTAGCCGTGACTTACCCTCTATGGTAATAGATTTCGATGACTGTAGTCGCACAAATCTAAACTGCTCAGGTGCGCTTGATCAAGCTGATGTAGGTAGCTCAATTTTAGATGCAAACTTTGCAAGTCAAGAATCAACCGTTGATGAATTTCGACTACACGGTAGTTATCTCATAGACAACGGCAGTATCGACTTTGGTATTGAGTCACGCTCAATGGAAAGTCACTCTTTACAATCGCTAACACGTAATACAATGGGTAACTGGGGCATTGAAAACCCTGGTGAACTACCCGATGGCTATTTAGATCCAACTAATTTTTTAGCCGAATTTGATGATTACGATACCAGTGGTTCGTTTGATCAAGGCTTTACCGGTAGTGCTTCACAGATTGGTTACTGGGCGGCAGATCAATACGGGTTCAATTTTGCGGCTGATGGCGCGTTTGCAACAAATCGCACTATTGAAGAAGATATTCAAGCGGCATTTGTACAATATAATTACAGTAACGAAATCAATGGTATGGTATTTAACCTTGTGATTGGTGCGCGCTATGAAACAACCGATATTACCTCAACTGCTAATATTGATTTACCTGATGCAGTTGCATGGGAAGGTAACAACGACTTTAATGTGCGTTACGGCACCAATAAAGATGACTATTCCTTGAGCTCAAGCTATAACCATTTTTTACCTAGCTTAGATTTTAACATTAACGTTATTGAGGATGTGACTCTTCGCGCCTCTTACAGTACCACTATTGCCCGCCCTACTTACGACAATTTAAGTTCTGCGGCAACGGTAGGTGTACCTACCGGCCCTTCGATCATTCCAGGCACCACTAATGCACCAGCAGCAACTGGTAACCCTAGCCTTGTCCCACTTGAATCGAATAATTTTGATGTATCTGCTGAGTGGTACTTCACTGATCTAAGTTATGTGTCGATTGGTTACTTTAATAAAAAAGTAGATAATTTTATTGGTCTATCACCAATGACTCAAAACTACTACGGCTTACGCGATGCATCTGCGGGTCCAAGAGCACAAGCAGCCAAAGCAGAGCTTGAGGCACAAGGTCTTGCGTTTACTGATTCAAATTTATTCCAAATGGTCGCTGCAATGGAAAATGGTGTAGCATTTGACTCGATGAGCTATGAAGAATTTGAAGCCGCTTACGACGTTCTACCAAACAGTGATGACCCACTGATGGACTTTACGGCACAAGTACCAACCAACAGTAAAGATGCCAAAATTGATGGTTATGAATTTGCCGTACAACACTTCTTTGGCGACACGGGTTTTGGCTTACAAGCTAACTACACCATAGTAAATGGTGATATTGATTATAATGTAGCCGCTGATCCAACCGTCACACAATTTGCCCTTGTTGGCTTAAGCGACACAGCTAACTTTATAGCCATGTACGAAAACGATAAGTTTCAGGCGCGTATCGCCTATAACTGGCGTGATAAATTCTTAAACAGTGCTGCCCGTTACGTTAACGAGCCGGGCTTTACAGAAGAGTATTACCAAATTGATTTTAATATTGCTTACAACTACAGTGAACAAATGTCGTTCTTTGTCGAAGGGCTTAACATTACTGAACAAAATATGCGCCAACATGGCCGGTATGAAGCACAGTTATGGAATTTAGAACAAAATGGTGCACGCTATAATATTGGTATGCGTTATAACTTCTAAGCAAGGGTTATTGACTCATTAACGCCATGAGTATTAAGCCGCTAGTTGTTAGCGGCTTTTTGCGTTGCAGGTTAATAGCAATTTTATTAAAACAACAGAGCACACAATGAATAATAAAATACAACACATTGTGGTATTAGGTGGTGGCGCAGCAGGTTGGCTAAGTGCAGGGCTATTAGCCGCTGAACACCCTAAAAAAAAGATTACCTTAATAGAGTCTGCAAACATTGCTATTTCAGGTGTAGGCGAAGGCACTTGGCCGTCTATGCGCAATACGCTCAAGCGAATTGGTATCGAAGAAATAGATTTTATACGTCACTGCGATGCTTCATTTAAGCAAGGTTCAAAATTCATAAACTGGCGTAACATAAATATAGGCGAAAACTACTATCATCCGTTTATGACTCCCGAAGGCTATTTAGAAACCGATTTACACGCTTACTGGCAACATCATGCAAGCACTCAAAAATATGCCGACGCCGTTAATATGCAAAGTTTTGTTTGCCAAGCAGCACTTGCACCTAAGCAGTTACACACACCAGAATACGCGGCGGTCACTAATTACGGCTATCATCTTGATGCCGGTAAGTTTGCCACATTTTTAAAACACCACTGCGTAAAAAAACTCAATGTGCATCATATTATTGATGACGTCATCGAAGTAAAAAATAGTCATGACGATTATATTCATTCACTCACCACCATAAAGCACGGTGACATAGACGGCGACTTATTCATTGATTGTACCGGTGCTCGGGCGCGTTTGATTGGTGAGCACTATGGCGCAACGCTTATCACACAAGAGCATATTCTTTTTAATAATAGCGCTATCGCTGCACATCTCCCTTATAACGATAATCAACAAGAGATCGCCTCAGCCACTTTATCAACGGCGCAGCCACATGGTTGGATCTGGGATATTGGTCTACCGAGTCGTCGTGGTATTGGTTATACCTATAGCGATAAATACTGCGATGAACAAACCGCTGTGAACACCTTAAAAAGCTATGCTGCGCTATCTGTTGGTGAACAAGTCGCCGAGCAAATACAAACTCGCAAGCTGAGTTTTATTCCTGGTTACCGCACACAGTTTTGGGTAAAAAACTGTGTTGCTGTTGGTATGTCGCAAGGTTTTATAGAGCCACTTGAAGCATCAGCACTGGCGATGGTGGAGCTTTCAATCAGCATGTTAAGTGAACAAATGCCGCAAAACCGTACTCATATGGACTTGCTGGCTAAACGGTTTAATGAGCGCTTTAGTTATCGCTGGCAGCGAGTAATCGACTTTTTAAAGTTACACTACATATTAAGTGAACGTGATGATAGTCAATACTGGCGTGATATAAAAAAACCATCGAGCATTCCTACTCGTTTGAATGAATTGCTGGCAATTTGGCAATATCAACCACCAAGCAGGTTTGATTTAATTGAAAACGAAGAGGTATTCCCCTCTGCCAGCTATCAATATGTATTGTATGGAATGGGCTTTCACACGCAAAATACAACAGCAAAAAATGCCTTTAATAACGCTAAAGCTGGGCAGTATTTTTATCAGCAAAACCGTGAAAAAATTGCCAAATACTTACAAGGGTTACCAACAAATCGCGCATTATTAAATCAACTTTTAAACAATAAGGCTTAACCTGACAATGACACACAACAAACCTATAAAAAATGTGGTGATCGCTGGCGGTGGTACAGCTGGTTGGATGGCTGCGGCTGCATTCAGTAAACTCGTTGGTAAAAATATCAATGTCACCCTTATCGAATCCGACGACATTGCTACGGTTGGTGTTGGTGAAGCTACTATTCCACCGATCCGCACTTTTCATAAATTACTTGGCATAAATGAGCAAGCATTTATGAAAGCTACCCAAGCAAGCTTTAAATTAGGGATCAGTTTTGAAAACTGGGGCGAAAAAAACACCGATTATATTCACTCATTTGGCATGACGGGCAAAGAATGCTGGGCAGGTGAATTTCATCATTTTTGGCTACACAGCTTAACATTAGGACTTGAATCCGAGTTTGGTGATTACTGTTATGAACTGCAAGCAGCTAAACAAGGTAAGTGTGCTTTTAATCAGCAAAATCCAATTAATTATGCATTTCATATGGATGCGAGTCGTTATGCATTATTCCTACGTGAATTTTCAGAACAACTAGGGGTTAAACGTCTAGAGGGAAAAATAATCCACGTTAATAAATGCGCCACTTCGGGCTTCATAAACAGCCTAACTCTTGCAGATGAAAGTATCGTAAATGGTGATTTTTTTATTGATTGTACCGGCTTTAATGGACTACTTATTGAACAGGCTTTGCATACCGGCTATGAAGATTGGTCACACTTACTGCCGTGCGATAGCGCAATTGCAGTACAAACTAGAGCCATTAGCGATGATATAGTGCCTTATACCCGCTCAATAGCACATGATGCAGGCTGGCAGTGGCAAATTCCTCTGCAACAGCGCGTAGGTAATGGTCTAGTGTATTGTAGCCGTTATTTAAACGATACTGATGCAAAGCAGCTTTTACTCAGTAATATTCAAGGTGAAACTCTCACTGAACCCAGAGTAATTAAATTTAAAACTGGCCGCCGCCGCAAAGGCTGGAATAAAAACTGCCTTGCTCTGGGGCTTGCCAGTGGCTTTGTTGAACCACTTGAATCTACCAGTATTCATTTAATTATGTCGGGCATTATTCGCTTTATCCGGCTATTTCCATTTGATGGTATTACCGAACAAGCAATCCACGAATACAACAAACAGCTAAAAAGTGAGATTGAAAATATTCGTGATTTTATTGTCTTGCATTATAAAGTCACTGATCGCACTGATAGCGAATTTTGGCGTCATTGTAAAAATATGGAAGTGCCTGATACCCTTGTTCATAAAATTAGTTTATTCAAAGAAACTGGGCGGGTATTTTTAGATGACGGCGATATTTTTAGAGTCGACTCATGGGTGCAAGTAATGTTGGGTCAAGGTATCAAACCCAAACAATACCATTTAATTGCAAGCCTGATGAGTGATGATGAGTTAAGCCACTTTCTGATCAGTATCAAACAGCAAATTACTCAACGCGTGGCACAATTGCCAACACATAAAGCGTTCTTACAACAATATTGTTCTGCGGAGTAATCTGAGTGAGCATAAAAAGCCCTTTAATCACGTAAAGGGCTTTGCACAACAAAACAAAATCAAAGACTAAGTTAACTATCTGGGCAGATAATTGTTGCCTGTTTTGCTCCCTCTGGCACAAAGTTGATATTCGCCACAGAAACCGAACCGTTACCCGTGCTCTGTAATGAAAATGGGCTAATCACTCTTGAAAAATCAACGCCTTGCTCAGTAAAGCAGGTTAAGTCTATGCTGAGTGTTTGCCATCTATTTAATGTAGCCTTTTTGAGTTCTGCGCTGATATCAACACGTCCACCACAACCATGCTCGCAACTCATAGCAACAAATAATGGAGCAGCAAATTCGCTATTTATCTTGTAATCAAAACTCAGCGCTGAGTTTGCTTCGATATAAGCCACTTTATCTTCAGTGAAGTTACTATTGATTTCGGCTGTAGTAAGGCCTATACCTGTAAATACAAATGCCATTGCATCTTCTTGAATATTTTTATCTTCAGTACGATAACTAATACCTGCTAATTCAACGCTATTGCTAGCTACTTGAACTTGCTGCTGTGCTGACTTTAAAAACAATCGCCATGGATCAGTCAGCACGCCATTAAAAATAGCCATATTAAGCAAACTAGCTATATCAACACCTGAGTCTTCATTTAAATTATCTGCCAGGGTATTTTTATCTGTATAGGTTAAACCAAAGCCATAAGGAAATAGTGGCGAATAGTCTACATCATCTTTATTTACTGCGGTTTGCAGTGGTGATTTTGGCCATGAAAACGACAATTTACCAGTAAAGTCATGCTGAATATCACCTCCTGCGTCAGTTAATAATACATCGGCCACACCTTGTCCTTCTGTACCCGGTAGCCATGCGGCGACAAACGCATCAGAGGCATTTAACTCAGCGTTAACCCACATTGGTCGACCTGAAATGAATACCGATACGACCGGCACGCCTTTTGATTTAAGCTGTTTTAATAACGCTAACGACTTTTTATTATTACGCTCAAACTCAAGATTATCCCTGTCACCGTGGCCTTCTGCATAAGGTTCTTCTCCAAACACCACAATCGCCACATCAGGTTTTTGTGTAAAGTGTCCATCAGGACTTAAAATGGCCTCTCCACCTGCGGCCGTGATCTGCGCTTTTAAACCCGCAAAGATTGACGTAGCACCAGGGAAATCGGTATTTTCGTTATTGGTGCCTTGCCAAGTAATACTCCAGCCCCCCGCTTGCTTAGCAATATTATCTGCGCCATCTCCGGCAATTAATACTCGTGAATTAGCCGCTATCGGCAAAGTATTGTTGTTGTTTTTTAATAACACCAGTGATCCACGCACAGCTTGTCGCGCAATATCGCGGTGCGCTTGCGCGCCAATTAACTGCGTTTTACCTGAGAACTGACGTTTTGCAGGGCTCGGTTTATCAAATAAACCCGCTCTTAGTTTGACTCTTAAAATACGCGCAACAGCATCGTCAATTCGGCTCATGGCAATTTCACCGGCTTTCACTTGCGCTATCGTATTTTCATAAAGTGGTTTCCACGCCCCCGTAGGAACCATAAAAATATCAAGCCCCGCGTTTACAGCCTGTGGGCAGCTTTCGTTACTACAACCTACAACTTGTCCGTGGCCATTCCAATCACCAACAACAAAGCCATCAAAGCCCATTTTCGTTTTCAGTACATCGGTAAGCAGGTATTTATTGCCATGATTTTTCTTACCATGCCAGCTATTAAACGACGCCATAACAGATTGACTACCAGCCGACAAACCACCAATGTAGCCTTGAGCATGAGTATCAAACAAGGCTTGCTCTGAATCGATATTGTTACCTTGATCGTCACCATCGACGGTACCGCCATCACCTAAAAAGTGTTTAACTGTGCTAATCACCCGCTTATGACTTAAAAAATCACCATCTGCATGGCCTTGCAAGCCGTTAACAATGGCAACTGAGTACCGGCGGACAATCTCTGGATCTTCAGAATACCCTTCATAAGTTCGACCCCAGCGGTCATCACGTACAACAGCAACAGTCGGCGCAAATACCCAATCAATACCAGTAACCATCACTTCGATTGCCGTCGCAGCGGCTATTTTTTCTATTAAAGCGGGATTATTTGCTGCGCCTAAGCCAATGTTATGTGGAAATAACGTTGCACCAATCACGTTATTATGACCATGTACAGCATCGGTGCCCCACATGGTAGGAATATCGATGCCATCAAGAGAATCGTCAACCGATGCTTGATACATCTGTTCAGCAAGTGCAATCCAATCTTGTGGTGTGGCATGTTTATTCGCGTTCGGAAATGAGCCTCCGCCATTTAAATACGAGCCAAAACCATATTTACGCATATCATCAGTCGTTATATCGCGGATCTCAGGTTGAATCATCTGCGCCACTTTTTGCTCTAATGTCATCGTCTGCAAGTACTGAGCAATCTTAGACTCAATTTGCGGATCAGCTCGAACCACATTATTCAGCTTTGGCCAAATAGCTAGCAATTGTTGCTGCTGCGTTTGTTCAACAGCTCTATTATTTTGAGACGTATCTTTATTTTCGCTTGCTGAACAACCAGCCAGAGTAACTAATCCAGCTAACAAACTTAGTGTAGGTAACTTAGCTGTGTGTAAGTGTGTTTTCATTTTTATATACCTATCTATTATCAACTCATTGCTGCTTAAAAGACTCTAAGTACCTGCTGTATTACAAAAGCGAGACCAAGCGGTTTATTCATCTAAGCAACGGTAGAACTATTTTTTGTCATCATTGAAATTAAAATTTAACTGTTGACCTGTTAAGAAATAGTCACTAACCTAAATATGGAAGCGCTTCCTTAAAGTCATTAAATACCATCTATTGGCATTAATCAAATTAAATATGGAAGCGCTTTCAGATATGTTAGCTTTAAAAGCTAAAAATAACAGCATCACGGACTATAAAAAGAAAGCAGAGGTTTTCTATTAATGAAACAATTATCTTTACCTAAACACTCGCCGCTACTGAGCAAAGACTTCACTTTTGGCGTAGCAACTGCTTCATTTCAAATTGAAGGTGGTGCAGCAGATCGTCTGCCATGTATTTGGGACACCTTTTGTGCTCAAGACGATAAAATTGCCGATAACTCAAATGGTCTAATCGCCTGTGAACACTACACTCGTTGGCCTCAAGATATTGAGTTAATAGATTCTCTGGGCGTTGATGCCTATCGTTTATCAATTTCTTGGCCACGCGTAATGCATCAAGATGGTAGTTTAAACCCATTAGGTGTGAAATTTTATACTGATCTTCTAGATGAACTTAAACGCCGCAACATAAAGGTATTTGTCACTTTATATCACTGGGATCTACCGCAGTATTTAGAAGATCAAGGCGGCTGGTTAAATCGTAATACCGCCTATGAATTTGCTCACTACACAGATCTTATTAGCAAAGCGTTTGGTGATCGTGTTTATTCATATTCAACCTTAAATGAACCTTTTTGCAGCTCTTATTTAGGGTATGAAATTGGTGTGCATGCCCCAGGTATTGTCGGTCGGGAATTTGGCCGAAAAGCTGCCCATCACTTATTACTAGGTCATGGTTTAGCGATGCAAATGCTGGCTAAAAATAGCCCACAGACACTTAATGGTATCGTACTCAACTTTACTCCCTGTTACCCGGTAACACAAAGTGACGCAGATCTTAAAGCCACAGCCTTTGCTGATGATTATATTAACCATTGGTATATGCGCCCTGTAATGACTGGCAAATACCCAGATATTATTGAGCAACTTCCAGCAGAGCAGCGTCCAGATATTCACCCCGGTGATATGGAAATTATTGCGCAGCCATTAGATTACCTTGGCGTTAATTTTTATACGCGTTTACATTACCAAGCAAGCGCTGATGATTTTTATGACGAGCGCCCACATCAAGGCCTATTAACTGATATTGGTTGGGAAATTTACCCGCAAGCACTTACTGAATTATTAGTATCGTTAAATGAGAAATATACCCTACCACCGATTTATATTACTGAAAATGGCGCAGCAATGGCCGACAAGATGATAGATGGTAAAGTTAACGATTCAGATCGCATAGCTTACTATCAGCAACACTTAAACGCATTGCATAACGCAACTGAACAAGGTGTGGTGATCCATGGCTACTTTGCATGGAGCTTAATGGATAACTTTGAATGGGCTGAAGGCTATTCAAAGCGATTTGGTATCGTTTATGTTGATTATCAAACTCAACAACGTACTGTAAAAGCCAGTGGCCTTGCGTATAGTAGTTTAATTACTAGCCGGTAAACTTAGCTAGTGCTCCTTTAAAAACAACAATAAGAAACACACAGTGAACAAAATTCCTTTATACGAAAAAATCGGTTATGCGATGGGTGATGCCGGAGCCAACTTAGTTTGGCGAGGTGCACTTGCCTACCTAGCAGTATTTTACACTGACACATTTGGCATATCGGCTGCGGCCGCAGCTATGTTATTTTTGGTGGTTAGGTTATCCGATGGTGTAACCGATATCATTATGGGAATGATTGCAGACAGAACCACCACTCGGTTTGGTAAATTTAGACCGTGGATTTTATGGTCTGCTCCTTTTTTAGGACTGTTCATGGTGTTGTGTTTCACCACACCTGATTTCAATGACACCAACAAGTTAATTTACGCCTACATTACCTACATAGGCTTAACGTTAGCTTATACGGTGAGTAACGTGCCTTACTCTGCATTAATGGGAGTAATGAGTCCAGACGATACCGAGCGCACGAAACTATCGAGTTTTCGCTTTGCCGGAGCCTTTGCAGGCGGTTTATTAGTGATGGGCTTTTTACCTGAACTGGTTGCTTATTTTGGCGATGGCGATAACGCCAAAGGTTATCAGTTAACCATGTACTTATTTGCAGCATTACTAATTGTTTTGATGGTAATCACTTTTGTTAGCACCAAAGAGCGGGTAATCCCCCACAAAACAACCAGTGGTAATTTAAAATCAGAGCTCAAAGATTTAACTAAAAACTTACCCTTTATTATTCTGCCATTATTGGCAACTACCCTGTTCTTTTATTATCGCGAAATCTACAGTGGGCTATTTTTTGCATTTATCATGACTATGATGACTGTTGTGATAAAAAAATTACTCAACAAAGATCATCAAAATCTAACGGGAACTCAACGTGATATGGTTGATTTGCTCACCAACAAGCCTTGGTTAATTTTATTAGGCATGGGCTTTTTGACCATGATGTTCAACGGTATAAAATATGGTGTAATTGCTTATTACTTTAAATATCAGGTTGGCAGCGAACTGATGGCAGGCCAGTACTTCGTTGCGTTATTAGTGGTGTCTATCCTCGGCGCTCTTGCCACTGGTAAACTTGCCGAACTAATAGGCAAACGTAATTTATTTATCATCTCTTTAATATTAAGTGGCTTATTAACCACAGCATTTTATTGGGTGCCTGCTGACAACATTGTTGCCATATTTACTTTTGGTTGTGCAGCTGAATTTTTTGCTGCCATGATGCCTACCCTGTTTTTTAGCATGTTAGGGGATGCTGCCGATTATTCTGAGTGGAAAAACAAACGCCGCGCCACGGGCTTAATTTATTCCGCAGGGACGTTTGTGCAAAAAACTGGCGGCGGTTTCGCTGGGGCATTAGTATTAGTGGTATTGGCAGGCTATGGCTATAACGGCATGAACGAAGCAACCATTACGCAATCATTACCTGGCATGCAACTATTAATGAGTTGGATCCCCGCAGCATTTGCTTTTTTAGGTGCCGCCTTGATGCTTATCTATCCGTTGACACCCGCAATGACGCAGAAAATCACGGAAGACTTGGCTTTTAGACGCAGTAATGTGTAAATTATATTTCATTATCAATACGTTTTTATAAAGTGCGAATAATAACGCTAGGAAATTAATGGCTACAATTTATCAAGTATCAGAACTTGCAGGTGTCTCTCTCTCTACGGTATCAAGGGTTCTGAACGACAATGATTATGTAAGTAAAAAAACCAAGAAAAAAGTGCTCGAAGCAATGCAGCAACTTGGCTATCAACCCAGTTCTATTGCCCGTTCTTTAGCATCGAGTCGTACCAGTAGTGTTGGTGTTTTAGTCTCTGAACTAGACGGCCCGTTCTTTGGCCAAATGATGTCGGCGATAGAGCAGCAACTTCGTGCCGCAGGTAAGCATGTTATTATTACCGCAGGGCACAGTGATGAAGACAAAGAGAAAAATGGCTTTGAATTTTTAATCAGTCGTAACTGTGATGCCATAATTGCCCATGTGGAAATAGTCTCGGACGAATATTTAATTGAACTTAGTAAGGGAAAAATCCCCATTTATTTAATGAGCCGTTATGTTGAGGAAATTAAAGACAACTGTATTAGTCTTGATAACGTTCTGGGCGGTTATCTTGCCACTAAAACGATGATCAATAAAGGGCACAAAAATATTGCTTATATTGCGGGTCCACAATTTAAAGTTGATGCGTCAGACCGACTCGTAGGACATAAAAAAGCGCTTGCTGAATACAATATAGCCTTTGATGAAAGCCTTTTTTACATTGGCGACTTTAAAGAAACCGGCGGCAATGATGGCTTAAAACATTTTATTGAAAATAAAGCGCAATTTAGCGCAATTGTCTGTGCCAATGATGAAATGGCCTCAGGTGCGATGAAGTTCGCCAGAGAACACGGTTTTAATTTACCGAAAGATCTCGCCATTATGGGCTACGATAACGTGATTTTCACCAATTACCTTTACCCGACTCTAACAACCATAGATAACCCAGTCCCAGAGATGGGCAGAATGGCGGCTAACCTTGTACTTAAAGACATTTACAAACGCCCTGGCATTACAATTAATCGTGTATTCCAGCCGACTCTCGTTTTAAGAGACTCCACGCCAGATATTAATTAATGCGGTAAAATCATTCGTTCACTAGGTTGAATTTTCAACTAACGAATTTGCTGATCAGCTAAACTTAGATTCAGCCCATGCAATTCATTACGTACCCATCGACCATCTAAGTATTGTTCAAGGTGGTCTTGGGCAAATGTTAAAAAACTACGTGCAGCATGAGCAATATGACGATCAGTGCGGATCACAAAGTACCAATGACTTGCTAAGCTTGCATCACTTACAGTTAATACTTTGAAGCCATGATCTCCTATTGGCAACACATGGCGAGACAGCACACCAATTCCCATTCCTGATGATACTGCAACACGAATAGCCTCATTACTTGCCATTTGCACGCTGTTGCTCAGTACTAAACCGCGTCTTTGCAGTTCGCTCTCAAATAACATCCGGGTTGCAGAGCCAGGCTCCCTTAATAAAAAGCGGTATTTCACTAGCTCAGAAAGTGCAACGTGTTGTTGATTAGCTAATGGATGATCAGTAGGCACAATAAACTCAAGCGGGTTTTTTAAAAACCGTGCCGCTTTTGCATGTTCAAGTGACGGTGGATGGCTAAATACATAAATATCATCTTCACCGCGTTCAAAGCGCGCTAACACCTCTGCTCTATTGCCAATCTCAAGAGGCAACTCAACATGAGGATGCAAATTACTATAGGGCCCGAGTAATTTTGGCAAAATATATTGTGCGGTATTCACCATGGCGATTTTACATCGCCCGCGCTCACCCCCTTTGAGTTCAGCTAAAAAATCGTTGTAATCATCAAAGTGGCCAAACACGCGTTGGCAAGTCCTAAATAACTCATGCCCGGCTTCTGTGACATGCAGTTTTTGTTGCTGCATAATCACCAGCGGCTCATCTACAGACTCTTGTAAACGTTTAATTTGCAGCGACACCGTTGGCTGAGTTAAGTGTAAACGCCGTGCGGTTTCACTGATCGAGCCGGTTTTTACTACACTCATAAACACTTCAAGCAGCCGAAAAGAAATATGTCTTAAATCCATCGCTATCACATCCCCTCTGGTATTAATCAGCCCATAGATAATAACCTATAACTAACTACCAATCATTTTATTATTTACAATGCATGATTTTATCTACAATAGCGCAACTTTAAATTAATAGGAGAAAGGTGTGCCAGATATTGTTGTAATGTTTTTTGTTTTGGGTTTAGTTGCGGGGATTTTACGTTCTGATCTCGTTATTCCAAAAGCAACTTACGAGACCTTAAGTTTGCTGCTGATGCTGACCATAGGCTTAAAAGGCGGCATGGTATTACACGGCAATCTTAGTTGGCAATTATTGCCAGAAATGGGCTCGGTGATGCTGCTTGGCGCATTTATACCTTTAATGCTCTACCCTATTTTAAAATATGTGATAAAACTTTCGGTAGCGAACAGCGCAAGTATCGCCGCCCATTATGGCTCCGTAAGCGCGGGGACTTTTGCAGTCGCCCTCGCTTATGCTGAATCGGCGCAGCTAGCAGTAGGTGCTGAAGTAACCCTGTATTTAGTGATGCTAGAGCTTCCCGCGATTATCGTCGGGCTGTTACTTTATCGACGACTTAATAAACAACATAGTGCCGATAATACCTTATCGCTTAAAGCACTCTGGCATGAAACCTTAACCAATAAGAGCGTTATTCTCCTCGTAGGCGGTGTTGTTATTGGTATGATGTATGGCACACAGCAAGGCAGCCAAGTAACTGGATTATTAACCAATAGTTTTAAAGTCGTGCTTGCATTATTTTTACTCGAAATGGGTTTAACGGCAGCGCAAACATTACGCCCTATACCTTGGCATCACTGGAAACTGACACTATTTGCTATAATCAGTCCATTAATATTAGGCGCGATTGGGGTCAGTGTCGGCACTTTATTAGCGCTTGAGTTAGGCTCAATCGTTATCTTGGGGAGTTTAGTGGCCAGTGCATCTTATATTGCAGCGCCTGCAGCTATAAAAGCCGCGATCCCCAAAGCCGATATAGGTCTGGCCATGCTCAGTTCACTAGGCATCACCTTCCCATTTAACGTACTTATCGGTATCGGTTTGTATCATCAACTTGCTGTTGCGATGCAATAAATTAAACAATAGATAAGGGCTATTTAGCCCTTATCTGTCTATAGGTTAAGCAAGCTCGGGCCATTGAATTGACTTACTGTCTTTGCCATTTTTACAGCTAAGTGGATCATTACCTTTATAATTTTTGCATCCCCAAAACTGCCCTTTTGCGCTATTGCGTAATACCATTTCAGCACCGCATTTATCACACGTTGGCACTAGATGGTTACAGGCTGTATTTATACATAATTTAAACCCTGTATAGCGACTGCGAGTCATTGGGCTTTGGCACTGCTCGCACGATTTTTCTTTATGCTCACAACGCGGAAATAACGAACAGCCGTAGAATGGCCCAAAACGACCACTGTGTTTTTTTAATACCCCGCTATCACAGCGCATACAGTTTATATCTGCGATATGTAATTGATCAACATCACTAGTAAATTCATCCAGTTCTATGTCATGTTCAGCAATTAACTCCGAGACAAAACAACTGCTATTGGTCATATCAGCAATGATGTAGGCGCGGTGTTTTGCGCGCGTTAGTGCAACGTAAAATAACCGTCGCTCTTGTGCGTAAGCGAAGTTTTCTGGCGCTGGTAATAAAGCTTCGATAATTGCGGGCGCAACTTTTTCAGATGGAAAACCATGTTTACCCTTTTGTAATCCGATAATAATAACATGATCGGCTTCTTTACCTTTTGAGGCGTGAAAAGACTGCGACTGAATTTTTAACAACGGGTATTTAACACTCATGGTTTTAATATCCGTATTTGTTGGTAGCTGAAACCAAAAGCGCGCTAAAAAATACACGGTTGTGGGTTTACATGCCTTGCTGTGTATTGTGCAGAGTATGTCATCAATCGCACCATTTAATAGTTCAGGAATGTCACTGTAATAACTATTTTTATAACCAATAGACGCATTACTACTGCGCCTTAATAACGACACACTAGGATGTGAAACCTGAGTTAAAGAAGTAATCGTTTTATCAAGCTGCGCGGGATTTTTACTAATAAATGCTGAGGCAACTTCACCAATTTTATTATTAAAACGAAACGTAAGATCCAGCGCCGTTTGCGTAGTAAAGCCAAAATACTTTGCAAACTCAGTGGTCAACTTAATATCAGCGCCGCTGAATCGGTAAATTGCTTGCCAATCGTCACCCACTGCAAATACTGAACTACCTTTGTTGCTATCGCGAAGTGCTTTAACCAATCGTGCTCTTGGCTGTGATATATCTTGAAATTCATCAACCATAATATAACGCCAAGGCGATTTAAACTTGCCCGACTCAACATACTCGATTGCCTTGATAATCATATCATCAAAGTCAATTTCACCGCGCTGCTGCAAGTGAGCGTTGTAGTTAGATAAAATTGGTTTTAATAGCGCCAACGCTTGGGTTGTTTGTTTGGCGTCAAGGGAGCGTTTAATGACATCAACTTCATCAGCATCAGTTAAATAAGCCGCCTTATATAAACTCAGCAATTGACTAAATAACGCAGCTAATACGGTGATCCTGCCAGTTTCTTTTAAGCTTTCGAGCAGTGATTCTAAGGGCAATATCTGTGTTTTCACGCTCGCACTTAAAAGCGCTTGTTCAAGTTCGCTTAACAGCTTACCTTGTTTATGTTGCCCATAAGTCAAAGCTATACAGTGAGTGTTATTACTGGCATGAGTGGTATTTTTCCAATCAATTTCGCTATGGTATTGCGCTTTATCAATGTAAGGCGCAGTATTGCCAGCGTCATCGATGCCGTAATATTCAATGTAAATATCGTACTCAGGTAAATAAAAATCAGGCTTGTACTGTCTGCGTTCAATGGTTTTTACGTCAATTTTATAAGGCGCTTCGTATTGATAATCTATGCCGTGATAAAACAGCCAATTAGCTATATATAACTCACCGAAGCTTTTTACCTTGTCGCCTTTTAGGCTACGGATATCGTTATCATTTAAGTAGCTGTAATAATCACCCAATGTTTTAAAATCAAATTCATTTTTTTCAACATAATAGTATTTACTAAAATAATCTAAAACCAGATGACGATACTCGGCACTGTTTTCAATCAATGATTCAAAGCACTGCTGCACCCATTTTGCTTTCACTTTTTCGTCTTCTGCAAATACACTCATAGTCGGTTTAGCACGTTCAACTTGTGAGATAATCGCCAGCCCAACACTATGAAAAGTAGCGGCTTTTATTTTATCGGTGGCGAGCTTATCTTCGATCCGTTGATCCATTTCATCAGCAGCTTTGCGACCATAGGCCAGCAATAAAATATCACTGTAACTTGCCTGCTGACTTTGCACTAAAAACCCAGCCCTGCCAATCATAACACTGGTTTTACCGGTGCCTGCGCCAGCCAATAACAAGTTATTATCGTCATCAATCACACAAGCACGTCTTTGACTTAGTGTTAATGGATTTGCTTCAACACGGTCAAAAAAAGCGTGGTGTAGGTTAAGTTGCTTAGTAACGTATTTTTGTTGTAGATACTGGGTAAGTGCAGCATCCCAGTTTGCATATTGCTCTAATACGTTTATTTTTTTATCCACTAAAACAAATGCGGGACTGTTTTTTATCCACGGCAACCAACGATCATGCTCTTGCTGTGCCAACCGCTGAATACGACTAACATAAGACTGGCGTAAATATCGCTGCTTGACCAGTTTTGTTATTTTATTAAGAAAAGTGTCAAGCTTAGCTTCATTAGCGTTCACCCAATAGCGTTCAAATTCAGCTTGAAATTTACGGTGAGCACCATATGCCAGCAGCGAAAATGTATGATTTTGTTGTGCCGTAACAAAAGAAATCGTTTGACCAAACAGGCCGAAAGCAAACGACGGCGGTGCCTCCAAATCACTCCAACTTATTTGTCTAGTTGAGTTACCTTGGCAAATAGTCAACATATGGTGATCAAACGCCAACATGGCTTTATTAGAAAATATCCTGCCAAACAGGCTAACTGCAATAGAATTCATTACTGCTGAATTCCTAAATAAAAAGAGTGAATTAACGGTATTTTAAGTTAATCAGCTGGATAAGTGTGAAAATAACGGCAATTATTTTAGCGTAGTTTTTCATCTGGATTTAAAAAGAACATTTTCTTCCAGCCTTGGCTTTGCGCGGTCATTAACCATGGGTACGGCAGTAACGATAAAATAGAGTAATGTACGTGAGGTTGTTTACCTGCCGCATTCCCCGTGTCTCCTAAGCTACCAATCAGCTCACTGACTGCAACATAGTCTCCTGCACTTACCGAATAACTTTCTAAGTGGGCAAAGTAATGCAGTCGCCACTTAGGCCCAAGTAATGCCACCACTTTACCACCGCGCTTTAGCTCACCTGAATACAGCACCACACCACTTACCGAAGCAACCACTGCCGTGTGTTTTTTGCCAAAAATATCTATCCCTTTGTGTACACCTGATTTACCCCAAGGGCTATACCAAAAGGTATTATGATGCCAATCATTTGCTGTTGCACCTTTGACTGGGATCACTATTTTTTCAGGTATGAGCAGCCCAATAACAAGGACTGTAAAGAACGTTAGTCCCATGTACTTCATCACTTTCATTACAACTTCCTTGAAATAGTTTAACAGTGAAATAGTTCATTATTGTTTGATACGTGTGCAACCAGCCACTCACACAACTCATGTGTTAAACTATCTTTTTTAAGCTGTAATTGGTCTACCTGCTGCGTTTTAACCGCCGTTAGCCATGCCTCTAGCATTGACTCAAAGCCCCGTTTATATAGCGTTGCTTGCCAATCATTTTGCATCGCGCTCTGCTGTATTCCATTAACCATAGAGGTCATATTGGTTAGCGATTCAAACCGCCACTTTTCATTCAAACCGGTTATTTCAACCACTTCTTCATTGCAGCCACTTAATCTATCCATAGCGCCTTGAAATAACCGCCCCTCAAACTCAAAACTAACATGTATTGCTGCCAATAAGCCTTGTGGATCTAGCTGTGAAAACACCTGTAACTGGTTAAGTTGATCAAAACGCTCTACATTTGCAAAATGGCATAAACTATCAACCACATGGATGAAGTCATCAAAAATAAAAGTGCGCGGCTGTGCTGGTAAATTTAAGCGGTTTTTTTGCCATTTAAGATGGCGTATTTGTGGCTTTGCAATATCGGCCATAATTGGTAAAAAGCGACGATTAAAACCTAAAAATAATGGCGTGTTATGTTCAGTTGCTAACGCAATAAGTTCACTTACCTCACTAAAACTATACGCTAATGGCTTATCCACAAACGTAGCGATTTTTTGTTCAAGTGCCTGCTTCGCAAACGTAAAATGAGACTCAGTATTAGTGTGGATCATCACCCCATCGGGCTTACACGCCAGTACCGCTTGGTAATCTGTAAAGCACTTTTGAACCCGATACTGCTTCGCTAACTGCGTTAATGTTGTCAGGTTTCGTGTACAAAAAATAGGATCGATCTGTGCATGTTGCGTGGCAATAGGTAAATATGCTTTTTGTGCTATATCCCCAAGCCCGACTAAAGCGATTGTTAGCTGGTTCATTTTTACTACTGCCTCTTGATGAAAAATAAAAACACAGCATACCAAGTTATTATTTAGATTGATAAAACAACTACAAATTTTAAACAATTTCGCTAAAAAAATGATACCAAAATGACGTAAATAACCGGTTTATTTACCTAACTAAGTGTTCTAAATAAAATGTTGAGTAAATATTCAAATATAACTTTACTTGTGTTCAAAATCGGATTAAATTCGCCGCAAAATTAACCAACCAAAAATAATTGCCAGCTATTAAAACACTCCAACGCAATTATTTATGCCCTTTAAATCGGATTCTTTAATGGTTGAGCTCGCTGCCGGTCATAAACCAAATAACCCACTTGCACCTGTTATTGGTTTGTCTTTTTTTGCTATTGCCTCAGGCTTTTTAATGAGTCTAATTCCTTTATCATTGAGCGCCTTTGGGCTTGATAATGAACTTGCCTCTTGGTTAGCTAGTGTCTTTTATCTTGGCTTATTAATTGGTGCTTTTTTTATTGAGCGTATTGTTGCAAGAATAGGCCACCGTCATGCTTTTCTGGCATTTCTGGGGTTATTAATTTTCAGTGTTGCAGCACAGCTTATTTTACCTAATGCCAACGTGTGGCTTTTAGCCCGCTTTGTAGCTGGTATCGCCGTAGCTGGGGTATTTGTGGTGGTTGAATCTTGGTTACTAATGACTGACACTGCCAAAGCACGAGCTAAACGATTAGGCCTGTATATGACATCCCTATACGGTGGCAGCGCCGTTGGCCAACTAGCTATCGATCCGCTTGGCACCAGTGGCCCACTCCCCTATTTGTTTGTTATTGCTCTATTACTTTTAGCGATGTTAGCACCGCTGCTGATTAAATCAGGGCAACCGCAAAGTCAGCACTCGCAAAAACTACAATTAACTGAGTTAAAAAAGCTCAGTCGCCCAGCAATTTTAGGCTGTTTGGTATCAGGATTAGTACTTGGCCCAATATACGGTTTAATGCCAGTATATATCGCTGCCCAAAGTGAGCAGGCCGCTTTTACTGGCACCTTGATGGCGGTGATTATTTTAGGCGGTATGTTAGTACAGCCGTTGGTGAGTTATTTATCAACACGAATGGCAAAAAGCTTATTAATGGCATTATTTTGTTTATTTGGCGCGATGGGTGTAGTTGGTATTATGCAAGCTGTACACTTCAACGTATTGATGGCCAGTTACTTTATTTTAGGGGCTGCAAGTTTTGCACTCTACCCCATTGCCATCACCTTAGCCTGTGACGCATTGCCAATCGAAAAAATAGTCTCAGCAACGGAAATTATGTTACTGAGTTACAGCTTTGGCTCGGTCTTTGGGCCTTTGCTTGCTGCCAACCTATTTGCTTCAGCTAACGGCATTATGTTGTATTTAGGCGGTTGTTTATTTACCACCTGTATTTATATGCTGATCAAAAGCCTTAAAGGCATCTCCACTGACAATACCCCTGTGGCAGGATAAGCCATAGCCTAATAACGCAAAAACCCCATGCTGAGTTAACAGTATGGGGCTTTAATTCAAGTAATAAGGCCTAATTTATAACGATAGGTATTCTTTAGCACGAGTAAGGTTATGCGATACCATCGCGCTATCAGCCATTTGTGCAGCTTCATATAAATCTGAAAGACCAGCGGTATCATTTTTAGCCATCATACGTGATACACCGCGATTACTTAATGCAAACGATGTTAATTCACGTAATTTAATTTTTGGGCCTTCGCTTTGTTTTAGCAACGCAATCGCTTTAGTACAAATAGTTTCTGCTTGCGCGTAATTTTTTGATTTAACGTTTAGTGCGCAATTATTAAATGATTGTTCAACTGGCTGTGGCGCTGTTGCTGTCTCAATAACCATTAATTTGTAATCACTTTGATCAGCCAGAGCAACAGCTGAACATGTTAATAGTGAGCTAAGAGCAATAGTTTTGATAAGTGTACGTTTCATGATTATATTCCTATTTGATTATTTGCCTAAATCGTGTCGTATCTGGTGCCGACAATTGAACTTTAGATTGTTAGCTCAATTTCAACAAACGATAAAAATAAACCTAATAGGTGAAGAAAATTAACTTATGGACTTTATAAAAATGAATTGTTACTGAAACTAGATTGAGCAACACAACTAAAAGGTGTCAATAGCGACACCTTTTTATCTATAAACAGCTACTTTATGTTTTTAATATGCGAGCTAATAATGCTGCTATTACTGATAAAATGTTTTTTCTGGGCTGGAAGGCGTTTGCACGAATGGTAAAGCAGGATCGTTCGTTAGCGTTTTTTCAGCTGTGGTACTAGGTATTACAGGGCTTGGGCCGACTGAGCCTTGCGTTGTTTCTGTGTTCAAAATTAATGGTAAACCATCTTTACCACCACCTATCACTACAACTTTACTATTGTTAGATTTGGCCAACTCCACTGTAGCTTCAATCCCTCGCCAGCGTAAATATGTTTCAGAAATACCACCACTGACTGTTTGCTGAAAATCTCGGATCCCTTCTGCTTCGGTCTTCTTACGCTGCGCTTCTTTTCTAGCAACAACTAAACGCATGTCGTATTCTTCGTTCAAATAATTTTGATTCACTTTTGCGATAATCGCATTATGTACCTTTTCTGGTATATTAACGCGCTTGATCAGCATATCATCCAAATTAACTAACACTTGCCCTGAGTGCGTCGCTTTTTCTTGCTGTAAAATTGTCTGCTCTTGTAATTGCAGTTCCTTTAAAACTTCATCTAGAAGCTCATTTTGCACTTGTAAACGCATATTACCGTACACTTGCTCTGCCGTATAACGCGATACAATCATGATCACCGCAGAATTAACTTCTGGTAGTACTGTTTCTTTTAGGTAATCCGTGCCAACTAACTTATGTAGATAAGGTATTTGTGAAACCACTGGCCGATAACGCACAGTCACATCTAACGAAATTTGTAAGCCTTGGGAAGTAATAGCGTGAATTGTTTCATCAGCAGTTTGAAACCGACTTGAATAAAGCGTTAGCGTATCCCAAGGCAGAACTAAAACTGTTCCTTCATCAAACGGTTTTTCCAAATAGGTACCACCGCCTAAACGTTTCCACAAAACTCCGACTTGGCCTGAATCAATTTTAATAAACATCACTGGCACCAGCACCATGCCTAGAAACATAAAAACCAGTAATGTGATCCCAGCTCTAAAACGCCATGACAAAATACGTTTATGAAATTTAGGCTTATAACGTTTAATAAAACGCATACTGATATTTGTGATTATTAATGCAAGTAGTAAACCCGCAAGCACCAACAGAGTCAAATCGGGAGTAATGACAATATTCATGATGAGACCCCATTGCTTACAATATCGTTATTATCGGTTAACTGCCCTTCCACCATTTTTAAATGGGCATCGGCTAAATGAAAGTATGTATCATCATGGGTAATTGCAATCACTGTATTTCCTCTTGCTTTGAGTCGTGGTAATACTTGCTCGTAGAATTTACGCCTAAAAATAGGGTCTTGATCGGCAGCCCATTCATCAAAAATATATACAGGTCGATTTTCTAAAATTGTACTCAATAACGCTAAGCGCTTTCGCTGCCCTGACGATAAGTCAACAGTGCTAAATTGACCATCGACGATACTCACTTTGGTGTTCATTTCTAAAAATGCCAACCATTCATCAATTTCTTGTTGTTTTGTATCGTGAATACCATACAGCTGTTTAAATAAATGAAAGTCAGAAAATACCGCTGTAAACAAGCTACGATAACCTTGCAGCGAAGTTTCATTGAGCTGTTGACCATCGAGGAGTATTTTTCCAGCCTGTAACTCATATAAACCTGTGAGCATACGAATAAAGGTAGTTTTTCCGCTCCCATTTCCCCCGGTAATAAAAGTAATTTTGCCTCGCTGCAGCTGAAAATCAATGGGACCAACTACAAAGGCATGTTCTCCAGGTGCACGATTATGCTGATAATATGCACCACTTAGTTGTATCTGTTCAAATGTTGCGAGCTCAGCATGAGCCGATTTAGTATGTTGAGTTTTTTCCTGTTCAGACTGTAACTCCTTTTCCAACGCTAACACATTTTGTCCAGCTTCACTGGCAGCGGTAAAAATAGGAATACCGCCGACAATACTGGTGATTGGGCCAATTAAAAACAGCGAAGCTGTGGTAACTTTAATAACCACATCGGTGTAGACATGCGATAACACCGGTACAATAAAAACCATAGCCCCAGTTGCCGCAAAAAAACTGATTTGCGATAAAATAAAATCGCTGGCAAACAAAGTTTGTGTTTTCGTCTTAGAGCGTTTAGCGCGCGCTGAGTCCATTGCAAACTCATATTCAAGATCATCCGCTCTTGGAACACTTAGCTTTACTTCTTTAAAGCCATCGAGTAAATCAGACAAGCGTTGAATTAATTTGTTTTCGCTCTCAAATGACTGCTGCATATTCTTTTGTATTTCGTCTGCCCGAAGCCGGTGAATGCTGCCGCCAAGCATAATCAATACGGCCAACACAATGAAAGCCACAAAGGAGTGATATGCAATATACATAGATGTAAAAAAAACTAAGCTAATTGACTGACCTATAATCACAAACAGTTGCGCAGACTGAGAAATAGTCTGTAATTCTTTGCTTAGCGTAGTAAAAATTTTCTCTTTACCAATCTTCTCTAAGGTCGCCAGTTCAGTATGACGAACACATTCAAACAACTCGACACGTAACCCATCTATGGCTTGTTCAACCATTTTTGCAGCTTTAGTCATTAATCTATGTTGGGTGAGGCCATAAATAGCAATGGTTAACGAAAATAAAGCGAGATAATAAAGAATATGATTTTCGCGGTGAATATCAGCAATATTTTCCGCAACATTATTTATTAGCGCTAAAACGAGGGCATTTGCTAATCCGGAAATACAACCTAGCGCAGCAAAAGTTCTTTTTTTAACTGTGATGTTTCGACTAATTAAATCGTATAATACCATTTTAGAATCTTTTATTGTTTTTTGATGGTCTTTATCAACACTCATTAACGTACAGCTGAATAATATTACCACTGCTTTAAAACCAGTGGTTTAACTAAGCTATATAACTAATTGAGCGTTAAACGTTGTTATCCATGTCGCTGTATTACTTGTTATGTATCTTGGCTATGTGTTGCATCTTTTTTGTGCGCAAAAATTAATATTAATAAACCGACAAAAGGTGTCAGCATCAGCGACAGCAAAAAAAAGCCTACCGGGCCTGCAAAAGTGTTTCGCCCCCAGTAACCACACAATAAACATAATCCTAAATATAAAATGACGATCATTATTAATTCCTTTTCAGTTAAGCTGTAATCAATTGATAAATAAACCAGCAATAACTGCTGGTTTATTTAGGGTTTAGCTCATTCTACTTACACTGCAGCTTGGCTTTGTTGAGCACTTGCATCACCTTTGTCTTTACGATACTTCGCTGCGATCTCAGAGATATCACCTTTAATACTCGCTAAATTAAGGTCTATCAATGTACCGCCATTTTCAAAGTGTCGAATAAACGTAGAACCGACTGCATGCGAAGATGCCGCCGAGATCACTGGCATAAATGCAATGGAACTAAGCGTTCCAATGATAGGTATAGCTTTAAGGAAACTACTCAAGCCAGCCCCTCCCAATGTCTGTGGAAAAGAGCCACCAATTACCGCACTAATAGTGCCTCGCAGCTTATTCTCACTATAGGATTGGCCATATACCTTAGCAATCTCATCAATCATTTTTATTTGAATACCTGTCAAAGCTACCAAATCAACCACTGGAATTGGAATAAGTCCGCTGCCAAATGACCATTTGCTATACTTATCGACGATGATCTGCGCTACAGCAACTCGATTTTCTGCTTCAACGAGATCTGCTTGTTGCTCAGAAACGGTGTCAGTATTCGCCTTTTCGTCCTTCGCTGTTTTTGCCGCTGTCATATTTTTTCCTCTATGAATTAAATTAACAGTTGTTGAACCCACCAAATTACTGCTCTAGTAAAACTTTAGTCAGTAACTTGCCCTTTTTCACTTTTCTTTTCATATTCATGAAAAGAAAAGTAATACTTTGCATAAACATGCAAACAGTAATTGGACTACAACCACTCCTTGTTCAGGTTTGGTTCCAACTTTATTAGTACTTAGCCCACAGCCAGTACAAGAAACTAATCAATTCAATTCTTTTGACATTCACCAATTCATCGACACAACTTTACGCATCAATTAATATCGCTTGGCACTTATCTTCTCGGTGCTTATCACTGTAAAAAATTATATTTCTGATCTCACTTGCAATGCAGTCCGACTCTAGTCCTGTTTTAACGTAATTACTAAAGACCATCACTGATTGATCCCGTTCCACTAAACGGTTAAAGCTTGTCACCCATGAATAAGGATAACTACCTGAGTACTGTAAAAATTTTTCATATTTTCGCAGGTTTGCATCAGCAGGATCTGATGGACAATCGGCAACTTTGCCAAACTGTAAAGGGTCAATAAATGTAACAAACCAACCATAACCATAGTATTCGCATTGCGTACTGTTACCGGTATTAGAATAAGGTGCAAATGCCACTAATTTTTGTGCCTCATCTAAAATTTTACTTGTGTATAATGCCTGATCCCACTTATGCATATCAGTCACTGTTGAGTACATATCACCAGCAGAATAAAGTACCAATGGATTGCTATAAGGATTCTTTAAAATATTCTCGTATGGCGCAGGACCGCCAACTAATGGCGGTCTGCCATTGGCTAGTGGTAAATATGGGTTTTGATTTGAGATATAGCCTGTGGTCATATTTTGATACACGCCAATGGCGCTAAATGAACCACTATCGTTCATATTAATGGGATCTAATATCTGTTCTTTAAGAAGGTTTTCGAACCAAAAGTTACGGTCAATATCGCCTTGGCTACCCGCAGCTATTTGCTCAATAATATTGCCGACCAAATAATAATTACAATTACTATATTGATACTTAGAGCCCGGAGTAAATGTCGGTTTTTCATCTTGTTCTGTACAAGTACAAAAACGATTACTGAAATCTTCAGGCCCATTTAAATTTAGCGTTTGATCATAAAGAAACGGCCGCCAACCATAATTATCATAAACGTCTTCATTATCACTGTAATTATTAATGCCTGAAGACATAGTCAATAAATTGTGCAATGACACATCCGCACATTGATTTTTAGGAAACCAAGGTAAATAGTCGCCTATAGTCTGTGTTCTTAAATCTTTTCCTTTGAGCATTTTCATTAACATGGTTGCCGCAAATGCTTTAGTGTTAGAACCAATTCGGTATTTTGACTCTGTAGTATTTGCAATATCATATTGCATATTTTGCGGTCCACAATTAGCCTCGTATACAACCGCATCAGCAGAAGTAATATACACAGTGCCAAAAAAGACTAAAGTGTCACAATATTCTTGCACTGTTGCAGCAATCATTTCTATCTGAGCCGCTGTGATAGTGACATTTTTTGCTACACTCTTTTTTTGCAAACAAGACGCTAAAATCAAACTTAATAAGCAGACAATCATAATTTTAAACTTTACATGCATAAGCCATTTCATTATTCTTCTCCTGTAAATAGCCACATCTCTTTGCCAAAATCATCACTGCTAACAAAGTGAAAATAGTCTTAGTAAACTTATTGTAATAACAACCAGTTAAGCCATGCCAACCAGTACTTTTCGAGGACCGCTATATGCTTCTCGTCCATGGGTGTACAGCATGTTATCAAGCAACAAAATATCATTACGCTGCCATTGATAAGAGAATGTAAGCCCACGATACACATCATTGATTGCTGCTATGTCTTGTGGGTCAATGTCCGTGCCGTCACCGTAGTACGCATTACGGGGCAAATTTGCCTCACCGATACTACTTCGCATTGATTGCACCACGGCACTGTCCATACTTGAACAATGAAAAAGATGGGCTTGATTAAACCAGACTTTTTCACCACTTGAAGGGTGAGTGACAACAGCAGGGCGGCATTGGCGTGTTTGCAATTTATCGCCATCGATCCATTCGAACTGTATGTCGTTTGCATGGCAATAATGTTCAACATCACTTTTACTCTGTGTTTGAAACACTTCTTGCCAAGGTAAATCAATATCGCCGTAGTTTCGCACGTACATGACGCCTAACCGCTCAAACTTTTCTCTGATCCGCATGGGTATGTGGTTATACACCGCACGACTATCGGCCAAGGGAGTATTGCCCCCAGTCGTCGCTGGCACCACACAGAAAAACCCCATTCTCTTAGGCCAATTATTCGAATATGCATTTTCGTTGTGTTGTAAAATCACCTGATCTGCATGGTATTCTGTGGTGGTATAAATATTATTCTTCAACGCAGTGCGTGGCGATGAACGATAAACATACTGCTTTAGAGGCTCACCAAAAATAGTTTCTAAAATAGTACTAAATTGGTGAGTACTCACAATATTTAGCCCTCTCAGTAGCGCTAAACCATCTTGATTTACCCAATCATTTATTAAGTCAGTATTGGCTTTAACCCATGCCAAACCACTTTGCTTTTGAGCGCTCATATCATGCACACGGCAATCGCTATTGTCAGTGCAAAAATCCATATCTATTGCTAATAACTGATCCATTTCATTCCCGTCCTTTTATAGGTAGAGGTTTACTGTAGAACATTTTTCACCCACTTGTTAATAAAGTGTATATTTACTTGCAATTTGTTCAACGATTGCAGCAACAAACTGATGCTGTAAGATTGACAGATGATTACCTGTGATCTCTATTGCCGAAAGTTCAGGGTTAACTACTCGCCAGCCCATATCATCAGCAAGCAATTGGCCTGCAAACTCTTTGGTATCGTGTGCTTTTATAACCATAAGCGGCACCTCAAGTAACTCTCTATTTATTTCTACCTTTGCTTGTAACTGCGCTTTATATACGCATTGCAGTGTTAGCAATTGACGAGCACTGAACTGGTAGCCCGCAGCAGCTAAATGCTTACTTAACCACTTTGTTTGTTGTTCATCAGCAAGCGTGCAATATAACTGCTGCTCATCGTCAGTTAAGTTCAATTGAAAAAATTCACTCAGGTTCGCTATTAGTAACGCTGCTATTTGCCTGTCTTGCAGTTCTAGCACAGCTGAATTAGGCATAGGCGTATCAATTACTAGCAGTGAGGCTGGAGCTTTATTGCGCAGTACTAATTGCTGCGCCATTTGATGAATAACAAAGCTTCCAAATGAATGACCAACCAAGTGAATATTAGCGTCTATCCCCTGCTCAATTAATGCGTTGCAGTAATGGTGTGCGGTCAGTGACAATGAATTAATAATATCTGGCTCTAAAGCGATCAGATCTGGCTGCAAACCATAAACAGGAATACGTTGATCTAGTTGATTAACCAATGCTTGATAGATCATCAGTAACCCTCCCGCACCGGCGACTAAAATCACCGGCTGAAACCCTTGTTCACCGGCCTGTAAACAGACTAAAGTTGTAGGCTGAAAATCAGCAGCGTGGCTTTTTTGTAATTGCTCAATTGCCTCAGCTAAAGCGTTTACAGTACGGTGGCGAAATAACATATCAATAGATACCGTTAACTGCATCTGATAGCTCAATTGTGATACCAAGCGCATTGCCAGTAATGAATGACCACCCAGCATAAAGAAATCATCGTTGATCCCCACTTGCTCTATGTTTAACAACTGACTAAATTGTTCAACCAATAATTTATGCAATGGCGTGATCGGCGCACTATATGAAAAGTCATTATGACTACTCAATTGTTGCGCTGTTTTACTAAGCTGTTTTCGATCAATTTTGCCATTATTTGTACAGGGTAAGCTGTCAACAAATTGAACATTTTGTGGCACCATATACTCGGGCAACACACCAACTAAAGCACGAATTAGTTGCTCACTGGCTCGCTCTAGCTCACCCACATCAACAAATGCAACTAGCTGCTCATTGCCACTTTTATCTTTACGAACCACTACAGCACAGGCGTTTATTTGTGGCAACGCAAGTAAATGACGTTCTATTTCGGGTAACTCAACACGATAGCCGCGAATTTTAACTTGTTCATCTAAACGCCCTAAGAACATTACTTCTTGGGTATTTGTACAACGCACTTTATCACCCGTTTTATATAACCTAACGCCGCTTTTTGGTTCAATAATAAATGCAGCAGCCGTTTTCTCTACATCGTTAAGGTAACCCCTTGCTAACCCTTTTCCACTGAGGTACAGCTGCCCACTAACATAATATGGAACCGCTCTTAAATATTTATCTAGAATGTGTAATTGTAGCCCTGCCACTGGTTGGCCAATCGGTACTTCAGAACCTGTATAATCAGTTACCTCAATTAATGTTGCAGAAATAGTTGCTTCTGTTGGTCCATAAGCATTGATCAAAATAATATTATCACTGTAATAAGCTTGCCATTGCTGCAACATTGCGGCTTGCATTTGCTCTCCACCAATTGTGATAACGCGTAACTGATCGGCAAGTGTTACTGGTGCTGCAGCTAATTGATGCCAATAGGCTGTAGGTAAACTCATTAAGGTCAATTGACTATATTGCGATAGTTTAGCTAAATACTGGGTATCGAGTAATTTTTGTTGATCGGCCATCACTAAAGTTGCACCGCTTAGCAAAGTACAAAAAACCTCCTCTGCAAATACATCAAAGCTGCAACTTGCAAACTGTAAGTAATTATCTTGCGAAGTGATCGCATAATTTTTTTGTAAGCACTGCACATAGTTAATAACACTGTGTTGCTCAACCATAACTCCTTTTGGCACCCCTGTTGTACCTGAGGTATAGATCACATAGCATAAATCATGCGGTGTGTAAGTTACTGTTGGGCTGTAATTAGGTTGTAAAGCAAGTGCCGCAGCACAAGTATGAAGATCGATGTTAAGTGTTGGCGGTAATGCGCCCTGCCAGCCTTGTTCGCACGTTAGCAATACTGCAAGCTCTGCATCAGCGGCCATAAACTGCCGCCTTTTTAATGGTAAACTAGGTGCAATCGGTACATAAGCCGCACCGATCTTTAAACTCGCTAAAATAGCGACAATCAAATCACAACCTGGGCTCAAACAGATCCCTATGGTCAAAGCTCTGTCAGAGCCTAGCGTATGTGTGAGTAAGTAATTAGCCAGTCTGTTAGCGGCTGCATCCAACTCATTATAACTCATTGTTTTAACTGGTAGGTTATTGTCATCATTATAATATTTCAACGCTGTTGACTCACCATAACTTGCTACAATTTGTGTAAATCGTTGTTGTAATGTTGTTGCTATATCCCAGCTTACATCTGCCACTTGATTAGCTGATAAACTAAACTCAGCTACCTTATCTATACCTGTTGTAAATCGATGATCTACTAAATCAATTGCTAAGCTAGACAATGGTTGCTCAGGTGCCATTACAAACGCTTGTAATAACTGCTGCAACATAGCCAAACAATGACTGGCAAGCGGATCATTAAATAGTGCGCTTTGATAACTCAAGGTCAATGAGAGTTGCTCAGCTTGGCCAACAACTAAAGTCATTGGATAATGAGTGAGATCTTTACTGTCATTCGCTAACACCTTAAATGGCATATTTGCAATTTCAGCCAATGGATCTGTCGGGAAATTTTCAAATACATACAAAGCATCAAACAATGGACTGCCATTAGCAATATTACTGTAGTTATGTACTTGGGTTAATGGAGTATGTGCATAATCAGATACAGCTAATAAGCTTTGCTTAACTGACTTTAAATACGCTAACACCGACTGCTCACCCGATGTGGTTAACAACACAGCTTGGGTATTAATGTATAAACCAACCCGTTGCTCAACGTTAGTAAGTTGGCTAGGTCGCCCAGATACTGTTTGCCCAAATAAGGCGTAATCTGAATTGCAACAAACACTCAGCCAGTAACCCCAGGCACCTTGCAGTAAATGATTAACTGTTAAACCCTGTTGACGAGCAAACTCAACCAATTGTGAACCCAATTCAGGCTCAAGCACTAAGGTTTGCTCAGACACCGTGTTGATATCATCGCCTTGCTTGCGCTGCGCAATATGCTCAACCAATAATGTTGCCTGATCTATATTGGCTAGATAACCTTGCCAAAATTGTTGCTCGGTTGTTTTATCTTGTTGCTGTAGATACTTAATATAGTCGCTATAGTTATCTTTTTTTAGAGATAAACCATGCCCTGCAAGGCGAGCCTGATAATGCTGTAATAACTCTGAAAACAAAACAGGTAATGACCAGCCATCCATGATCAAATGATGGTATGTCCAAATAAATGCCATTTTTGTATCACTCAGAGCAAGCAAACGTAATCGCATACAAGGCGCCGCAGCTAGATCAATACCTTGTTGATATTCCTGATCTGCAATAGCAGTAATATAGGCTTGCTCATCAAGTATTGATTGTTGTTGCTGCTGCATAATTGCTTCAGTTACCAAGTCAACCTGCAATGGTACATGGTATTTATCAACCACGATTTGCACTGGTCCCACTGGGCTTGCTACGAACGCAGTACGTAATATGCTATGTGTATCAAGTAGCTGGTGCCATGCATACTCGAAAGCTTCGATGTCAAATGCCCCCTCAAGTAACAGTGTCGTTTGTTCATAATAAGCACTATGTTGTGATACTTCACCAGTTCGTTGACTGTGAAACCACATACCTTCTTGCAGTGCACTTAGCGGGTAAATATCAACAATGGCTGATTGCTTAAAAGGGGCTAATAAATGCTGTAACTGACGATTTGCCATCGTTGGCAAGAGTGGAAAATCACTTACCGTATGGCGCTTAATGTCGTCTTGTATGCAATGTTCAAGCACCGTCATAATACTTGCTTGATAATGCGTCATAAATGAAGCGACATCGGCTTCAGCTATACGGGCACCATCATACTCCACATGCATCGACAATTGCTCATTGACTATTGCTGCTGTTAATTGCAGACCATAGTAGGCGTGATTATGTTGGCTATGCAAACTGCCCGCGGATTCTGGCGCATCATCTAATAAACCATTATGTTGCAGCGCACTATCTAGCTGGCCTAAATAATTAAAAAATAGATGATTCTCCGTCGTAATAGTCAACGATTGGCGGGTCTCCTCATCAGGATGATAATAACGTAAGGCTCCATATCGACTAGCTTTAGTCGATAGACTGGCTAATTGCTCTTTCATATCACAGATCAAATCGGCAATATTTTGCGTATTGCTAAATAATCGAAATGGATACATAGCAGTAAGCCAGCCAAGCGTTCGAGTACTATCAAGTTGATTATTAAGTAACTCTCGGCCATGTCCTTCAAGGATAATAAGATGATCGTCCAAGTCATAATGCCTAACTGCAGACCATTGTAACGCGGCCAACAGTAGCGTTTGGATACTGGTATTATAAGGTCTATTTGCTGTCGTCAAGAGCTGCTGCGTAGCTGCACATGGGAGTGTTAATGTATGTTGTTGCAGTTGTTTTTTGATTGGCTCTTGCTGCCTTACAAAACGAAAAAAGCTGGGCTTAGTCGCCACAGCAACCAATGCTTGCCAGTGTTTTAAATCATATTCATCTTTACCTTGCGCAATTAAAAATTGACTAATGTCATATAAATTAGCAGTACGAGAAGCAAAACAAATATTCTGCTGTAATTTTGCAGCTGACAACGCTTGGTTAATATCTTCAAGCAAAATGCGCCAAGATACACCATCAATTAATAAGTGATGGGCGATGATCAGCAAGCGGTTATCACTTTGCTGAGCTGGGGTTTTTATATGGCAGATTTGCAACAATGCAGTGCCATCAAAGCGAAAAGCTCCTTGTTGCACTTCACACACTTTCTCTAATGCTTGAGACCAATCATCATTGTGCTCAGCTAGATCAATAAAATGGCAAACGTGATCTGCACTAAGATGCTGTTTTATAAAAAATTGCTTTTGCAGGCCTTTATCATCAACGACTAACCGCAAACTATCATGGTGCGCTAATAAAGCGCATGTTAACTCTTTAATATGTTGCACAGTCACTGTTTTATCAACACTGAGTAAGAGTGACTGGTTCCAATGATCAGCTGCTACAAATTGTTGTTCAAAAAACCAATGTTGAATGGGAAGTAATGGCAATGCGCCTGAAAAGCTTTGCTGTGGCTCAACCTGTTTCCGTTGTGGCTGTTTGTGTACCAATTGCTCAGCTAGCACTGCAACGGTACTAAAGTTAAAAATATCAGCTACTGACAAACTAATATTTTGCGCTCTTGCCCGACTGGCAATTTGAATACTGAGAATTGAGTCCCCTCCCGCCGCAAAAAAATCATCATCAACTTGCAGCATCGGCTGATTTAATACTTGTCGATACAAAGTGAGTAGTAAGCTACTTAATCCGCTTGCTTGTTGTGCTGCAGGTCCTTGATTTAATTGCTGTGTAACAATTTTTTCGCTTGGTGTGCGTAGGTGTTTATGTAATTGCAGATGATCTATTTTGCCATGTGCCGTCAGGGGAATTTCATCTACGTGAATAAGCTCACTCGGTATCATGTGATCCGGTAACTTAACTTTAAGACTTGCTATACTTTGGCGCTTAAATTGCGCTTGGAGCGAATCACTTATCTGTGGCGTGACAATAAAAGCCAACAGCTGCTTATGGCCTTCAGCCAATTCACTCACGCTAACAACACAATCCGTTACGCCAACAATAGCACGTAAGTGATACTCAATTTCAGACAGTTCAATACGGTAACCGCGTAATTTAACTTGTGCATCATTGCGGCCAATGTAGGCAATACGACCGTTATTTAATTGCCTAACTAAATCACCAGTTTTATAGGCTCGCAGTTGTTGCTCTGCAACTGTCGTTAAGTAAATAAAACGCTGTGCTGTAAGCTCTGGACGGTTCAAATAGCCTCGCGCTAATCCTGCACCAGCTATATATAATTCACCAATCATGCCAGGCACAACCGGCTGCCCCTGCTGATCAACAATTAATAACTCTACATTATCAATAGCATAGCCTATATCTGGAGCCATACCCAGCTCTTCCGTTGTTTTACCAACCTCAGCCGAGGTGGCAACAACTGAGGTCTCTGTAGGGCCATAATTATTAATAATACAATACGGTTTTGCAGCTGAGGGGCATGTTTTTAACTTGTCGCCGCCAACCAGTAAATAACGCAAAGTAACAGGCGTAAAAGCGTGATCTGCCAACATTATTTCAGCGATTGGAGTGGCTAAAAAGCAATGACTCACATGATGTTCATCAAGTAGTTGCGCTAATTTTTGCGGGTTATCTAAACTTTCTCGCGGCACAATTACCAGCTTTGCTCCGGCGCTTAAATAAGGCCAGATCTCCCAGCTTGCAGCGTCAAACGCGATATTTGCTGTTTGACTGGCAATACTTGATTTATCAACAGCAAATGCGCGTTGATGCCAACGGCATAAATTGCTCAGCCCTTGGTGGGGGATCATTACCCCTTTAGGGTTACCCGTTGTGCCTGAGGTATAAATGACATACGCTAATTGCGCCGCCTCTATTTTGGGTAATTGCACTTGACTTAGTGTATTACATGCAAGGTTTAAAGTGTGCTTAAATTGCTCATTATCAAGGTAAATAAGCTGGCTGTTCGCACCACAATTATCTTCTAACAGCGCTGCAAATGCAGTGTGAGTGATAAGCCACTGCGCACCACAATCATTAATAATATAAGCAATTCTAGATGCTGGATAATTCGGATCAACAGGAACATAACAGCCACCCGCTCTCATAATCGCTAGCAATGAAACTATTAAGTCAATGCCGCTTTGCATGCTTACAACAACAGGCTGTTCAGCTTGTAAGCCTTGCTGTATCAAGTATTTTGCCAATAATTCACTACGCTGATGAATTTGCTGATAACTCGCAAATTGCCCTGAGGCTGCCTCAATAATGCCAGTGTCAGTTTTAGCATGCTGTTCGGCTACAGCAGTAAATGCATCTATGACGGTTGCAACTGGCTTATTTAGCCGTTGCTCACCTTTGAGCACGCAGTTATGCAGCTGTTTATCTGTCAACATTGTAGCTGACTGTATAGCAACCTGCGGATCGGCTGTGAATGACCTAATTAAAGTGCATAATGCCGTAGCCATGGTTTGAATTGTTTGTGGGGTAAATAACGCCGTGTTATAAGCCCAGCTAAAGCGTAACTCATCGTCATCTTCACTGCATGCCAGCTCAATATCAAATTTTACTTGCGGTGGCTGCTCATCAATCGCTGTAACCTGTATATTAGGTAATTTAAACTGTGTATTTAACCTTGGGTTTAACGAAAATGTAAGCTGAAAAACACTCTGTTGACTCATGCCACGCGGTAACTGCAAAGCATCAACAATTTTTTCAAATGGCATGGCTTGATGCTGACCAACGGCAACAATTAATTGTTTTTGCTGTGCGAGTAGCCCTTCAAAACACATATCTTCGCGCAATTGACAACGGATCGGCAGTGTATTAATAAAGAATCCAATTAAGGGAGTTAGTTGCGTTTGTGAACGCCCTGAAAATGGCGCACCAATCACAACATCATCACACTGACTATACCTAGCTACAAATGCGGCATAAGCACTATGCAGCCACATAAATAAGCTCACATCAAACTGCTGGCATTGCCTGTGGATCGCCGAAACCGTGGTTTTATCTAGCTGTATTTGATAGCTCGCACCAGCGGACGTAAGCTGTTTAGGACGTATTTTATCCAGCGGTATTTGATGTATCGGTGGGGCATCTTGTAACTGTTGTAACCAAAATGCTTGGTGTTTATCTAACTGCTGCTGGTGTAACTGACTACGCTGCCAATGAGCATAATCCCCGTATTGAATTGATAAAGGTTGCGCAAGCTGTTCAGGCAACCGAGTTTGACTCGTAAAGCTTTGATAAAACGCTTCAAATTCACTCGCTAATATTGCTAAAGAATGTGCATCAGAGGCAATATGATGCATATTTACCCGTAACTTCCAATGCTTTGCATGCAGCTTAACTAAAATAATACGCAGCGGTAACTGGCACCTTAAATCAAAGGCTGTTTGGCTGTCATCGCGCAGCGTTTTTAACCACAGTCGTTGCTGTTGCTCATCGTTAAGTTCACTGGCATCTATGATCTTTAACACCGATGGAAATGTGTCTTGGACCACTTGCTGAGGTAAGTTTGCTTTACCGACTGTGATAAACGTACGCAACACTTCATGACGCTGCACGATAGCGTCACACACGCGTTGAAATGTATCAACATCAAGCAAACCATGCAGTTCAAAATTAGCTGGCATATGATATTGCACGTTTCCCGGCTGCAATTGATCTATGGTCCATAATCGTTGTTGAGCAAAAGATACCGGTAATTGCGTTACTGATTGCACTTTCGGGATAACTGCTGATGCTACAGTGTAATTGGCAGCTTTATTGCGCGCAGCCGCTAACGCGAGTGTGTGGACCTGCGGCGCGTAAAACAGATCAGCTAAAGTAATCGACAACTGAGCGTGTTGCGCTAAGTGACTGACTAATTGGCTAGCTAATAATGAATGCCCACCCAATTCAAAAAAGTGCCCTTGCCTACCCACGTTTGAAACCTTTAATATCGCCTCAAATGCCGCAGCGATTGCTTGTTCGTCATCCGATCCTGGAGGCTCATCTGCAGTTGCTTTAAGCTGTAATCGATCCAGCGCTAAGAGTGCTTTTTTATCAATTTTACCGTTCACCGTTAATGGCATCTGCAGCACGGCAATAACATTCGTTGGCAGCATAAATTCGGGTAATGTGGTGCGTAAAAACTGTTGTACTTCGCTTGTGAGTGCAGCAAATACGGCATCACTTTTGACGATAACAAATGCTGTGATCCGTGGATTAGTCGACTGTTGAGTATTCAGTAACACTGTTGCGCTACTCAGCTTAGGGTGGCCACGTAACTGGTTTTCTATTTCACCCAGTTCAATACGGTAACCGCGTACTTTAACTTGGTCGTCAATACGGCCCATATAACTCAATTCGCCAGTTGCTAACTGACGTACTAAATCACCCGTTTTATATAGTTTTTTAGCTGCGTTAGCTGAAGAAAATGTATCTGCCACAAAGCGCTCAACGTTGAGCTCATCACGGCGCCAATACCCCCTGCAAACCCCATCCCCACCTACATATAACTCACCAACTGCGCCAACAGGTAGTAACTGACGAAACTTATCCAAAACGTAGCAACTGGTCGTTGGTATTGGCCGACCAATATTGTTTGCACCAGATACCAGATCTGCGTCATGTAAACGCTTGAAAGTCACATGAACCGTTGTTTCAGTAATGCCATACATATTGATCAGTTGGCAGTCGCTAAAGCGTTTTGCCCAAGGGGTCAACTTAACGGGCTGTAATGCTTCGCCACCAAAAATGACGTATCTAATTTTGCTCTGCTGTATACGCTGCGAAGGCTTGGTTAACATTGCTGTTTGTAGCGCATAAAAAGCACTGGGGGTTTGATTTAGCACGCTGACGTGTTGATCTAGTAATAAATTTGCAAATGCATCACTGTCTTTTGCGGTATCTGCATCCACAATAACTAAGCGTCCACCAAAAAGTAACGCGCCGTACATTTCCCACACCGAAAAATCAAAACAAAATGAATGAAACAGAGTCCATACATCATGCTCATTAAAATCAAATAAACTCGGCTGTACACACAATAATCGGATCACTTGGCGGTGTTCAATTTGCACGCCTTTAGGCCGTCCAGTAGTGCCAGAGGTGTAAATCATATACGCTAAGTGGGATGGACAAATAGCTAACTCGAGGTTTTGTGTATCACTAATCTGATTAATAGCTGTGTAGATCGCGCAATCATCAATATTTATGCACGTTAAGTTATGCTGCGAAAACAACCCGAGACTACTGTTATCACACAACACTAAGTTACTCTGGACATCGTCTACAATATAACTGATCCGATCGCGAGGATAATTGGGATCAATAGGCACATAAGCAGCGCCAGCTTTTAGCACCGCTAATAACGTCACCACTAAATTAACATTGCGGGTTACGCTCACTGGCAGCATATCTTGCGCTTCAACACCCTGACTTAATAATACTCTGGCGAGTAGATTTGCCCGTTCATTAAGCTGTTTATAAGTGAGTGCTTCGTGCTCATCGACTAGCGCCAACTGGTCAGCAAACCTGATTGCTTGTTGTTCAAATACACTCACTATACTGGCGCTTTGATCCCAACTTGTACTATCCGCTTGCTGCGATGTGGCAGCGTCAGTTAATGCCTGTAGCTGCTGTTCATCAAGCAATGGCAATTTTGATATTTGGGTATCCGGTGCAGCAACAATGTTTGCTAATAATACGGCAAAACTATCTGCCCAGTGAGTAATTGTCGCAAGCTCATAAAGTGCTTCATCAAACTTCCAAGTAACTGTTAAACCTTGGTTGTCGATAACTGCATTAAGCTCCAAATCACATTTTACTGCACTGTGGTTCTCTCGCGCTTCACTGCGAGCCTCAGCTATTTCAACACCCGGTAACTGAAAGGTTGGTTGCTCATCAACAGTTAAGGTGAAGAAAATTTGTACTAAAGGATGATGACTTAAATCGCGTTGACAATTGAGCCCTTCAACCAGTTTATCAAATGGCATATTGCGATATTCAAACGACTGTAAAATACGTTCTTTTTGTTGCTGCAACCATGCATTAAAAGTTAATTCATCCGGCAATACGGCATGCATAACTAAGGTATTAACAAACAAACCGATTAAATCGTTTAGCTGTGGATGCTCACGGCCCTGAGTTGGCGTGCCGATCAGTACCTGTTCCGTTTGTTTAATACGGCCAATAAATAACATAAAACTACTTAACAACCACATAAATGGTGTGACTGATTGACTCGCCGCATGTTGTTGTATTTTTTCAACAAACGAGCGACTTAACCGTTGCCGATAAACTAAACCAGACTGCTTTTGAACGCTCGATCTAACTTTATCCGTTGGTAGTGATTGCAACGGTTCAAGATCGCCAAGTGTTGTACGCCAATAATTAATTGCTGCTGTAAAGTACTCTGCTGTTAAGGTATTTCGTTGCCACGCAGCGTAATCAGCATATTGAATTGGTAACGAGTCTAATTCGACATTACCTTGCAGTAGTTGCGTATAAATGGTTTGTAATTCTTGAGCAAATATTTGCATTGACGCGCCATCACTAACAATATGATGCATATTAAATGCTAAATAATGTTGCTCATTATCGGATACCAATAGCACTCGTATTAATACATCTCGACTCAAATCAAATGGCTGAGCTTGATGTTGTATCAGCGCCGCTTTTATTTGGCTTTGTCGCTGTGTAACTGGGAATGTTGACGCATCCAGCCACTGAAAAGGCGTCACAAAGGTGTCTGTTACTTGCACATACGGTATACCTTGCGGATCAGTTATAAACTGACTGCGTAATATTTCATGGCGACCAACAATGTGTTTGATTGCCGCGCGTAACAACGGCACATCTATATGGCCTTTTAGAGTAAACTCAGCAGGCATATAATATTGTTGGCTGCCTTGTAACTGCTCAATAAACCATAAGCCTTGTTGAGCAAAGCTCAAAGGCAAACATCTATCTCGCTCAGCGATGGCAATTGCGTCCATATTACTTTGCAACGTAACCACTGACTGTTGTTGCTGAAAATAGCGGATAATCGCCGCTTTATGCTCAATGATCCGAGCTTTAAGTTCACTTGGAAAACCGTTACTTTGTTTAAATGCTAAAGCACCTTGTTTTTCATACAAAGTAACACCTGCTCGTAAAGCATCTGCGATTAACTCTTCAATTTCTAGCAGTTGATTTTCCATCACAAAAACATCTCTTCTGAGTTATCATTTTCACTCATGGCGTTATTAGCGGCTTGATGAATGGCGTACCAGCTAGCAATAGCCGCAATTGTCGGCCTTTCAAACAGAACTCTCACTGGAATATCAGCCTGTAACCGCGCCTTGAGCAACGCCATACATTGTGTTGCCAATAATGAATGCCCCCCGAGCGCAAAAAAGTTATCGGTGATGCCAACAGAGTCAACTTGTAACTGCTCTGCAAAGATATCGACCAAGGCTGCCTCAAAGTCATTACGCGGCGGCACATTTTCAGTTGCTACTGCGACTGATTGTCCCCATTGAAGCAGTTGTTTACTGTCAACTTTTGCGTTAGATGTCAGGGGAATAGCACTTATCGCATGCCATTTTGTTGGCATCATATAAGCAGGTAAATAGTTCGTAAGGTAGTTGCTAAGCATAGCCTGTTGCTGTGCGCCTAAGAGTGTTATTTGCTGCTCTTTCCCAAACGCTTTAATCAATGAGTTATTTGGCGTAAGCACTAAGTAAGCCTCAAGGTTTTCAGTGTCTTTATTTAATATTACACATGCCTCACTAATCTCTTTATGCTGGACTAACTGTGCTGTAATTTCGCCCGGCTCAATGCGATAACCGCGCAACTTAATTTGTTCATCGACTCGTGCACAAAATAGCAGATGTTCTGGTTGGCCATGTTTATCAAGCAACCAACGCACTTTATCCCCAGTACGATAAAATCGCTGCACAGTTTGCTGATGCCCAAAAGGTAACCACACAAAACTTTGCGCCGTTAAACTCGCTTGATTTAAATACCCTTGAGCAACATTGTCACCGGCAATATAAAGCTCGCCAATGGCACCCATTGCGGTTAATTGCTGATGTTCATCTAATATCACCAACTGACTATCTGCAATCGCCCGACCAATTGGCACCTGGGCCATTTTACGCCGTTCAAGCTCGCTAATTTGCTTAAGCTCGCAATGATAAACACTGCAACCTACCGTCGCTTCAGTTGGGCCGTACTCATTCACCCACTGGCAATTAGGCAAATACTGAGTTAACGATTTGAGCAACTGAGTGGGTAATGCTTCACCACCAATGACAACCACATGTGCAGTTGCTACTGCAGCAGCTGGAGCAAACGCAAGTAAGCCTTGTAAATGTGCAGGAGTAACTTTAAATAAGCAGGCTTGAGAGCTGAATATCTGCTTTGCAAGCTGCTCAAGCATCTGCTCATCATCAGCAAGTAGTGTAATATTGATACCCATTAGTAATGGTGCCCACAACGAAGTGACCGTAGCATCAAATGCCAATGGCGTACTCACCACACTGGTTGTTAACGCAGCTGATAGATACTCACACTGCGCATGTGCTAAGTAACAAGCTAAATTACCATGGCTGATCATCACCCCTTTTGGGGTGCCTGTGGTTCCTGATGTATAAATAATATATGCAAGATCATCCGCCGAATATGACGCAGGCAGTGCACTTTGCGAACCATTGAGTGAGCCATACTGCCAACTGTTTGGCTCATCAAGCAATACACATAATGGCGCAATAAGACTCCCGAGCTCATCCGTTAGATGCTGTTTAGCAAACGCTGACTGTGTGATCAAACACTGTGCTTTACTGTCATCGATAATAAATTGCACTCTGGATACTGGTAATTTTGGATCAATCGGCACATAGGCACTGCCGGTTTTTAAAATCGCTAACATGGCGACCAGCATTTGTGCCGTTGCGCTAACACATAAAGCAACTTTACTTCCGGCGGTTATCCCTTGTTCTTGTAAATAATTGGCTAACAGCTGTGACTGAGTCTGTAATTCAACATAACTCAACACTTCACCATCAGGGCCAACGACCGCATTACGTGTTGGATATTGTTCAGCTTGACGTGCGATTTGCGTGACAAGGTTAAGTGGCTGAGTGTGCCTTGCATAGGGTGGCGAAGATAAGTTAAGCAGCACATTTTCTTTGGTTGCTGACACTACAGGTAATAGCTGCAACTTCATAAGAGGGTCACTTAGTATCGCATCAATCAATACCTCGAATGCTGCTGCATATTCAGTAATACTACTGGCATTAAATAATGTCTCACTAAAATTCCACTGCAGCTCAATGCCATCGCCTTGCTCAATTGCATTGACCTCTAAATCAAATTTCATTTTTGGTGCTGCGTGTGGCTGCATTTCAATATGTAAACCTGGCAGTGAAAAATCACTCGTTTCATTGTTTTGCAGTGCAAATAAAATTTGAAATAAAGGATGATGTGCTAAGTTTCGCTCAGGCTGCAGTACTTCAACTAATTGTTCAAATGGCACTTGTTGATGTTTAAAAGCATCTAAAATCACCTGTTTTTGCTGCATTAATAACTGCGTGAAGTTTTGCTGTCCTTCACTGCGGGTGCGGATCACTAAGGTATTAACAAAAAAACCAATTAGATTAGCTATTTGTGGCTGTTCACGACCAGCAACTGGAGAGCCAACTAAAATATCCGTCGCTTCACTCAATCGCATCATTAACAAGGAAAAGGTTGTGTGTAACCACATATATAAAGTAACACCGTGTCTGGCACATTGTTGGTGGATAGCTTTAGTCGTTGCAGCGGACAAATGCTGGTTAAAACATTGCCCTTGCAACTGCTGTTGGATTGCTCGAGGCTGCTCTATTGGTAATTGATGAACAAAAGGGGCACCTGTTAACTGAGTACGCCAATAAGAAAGTGATTCATGCAAGGCACTTTCACTGCATACTAAACGCTGCCAATAAGCGAAATCGGCATATTGGATAGCTAATGGTTGCTGTAATAATGCAGGTAAAACAAATCGCGGTTCAGCACTTGCAGCTCGGTAAAAAGCAATAAACTCGCGAACTAAAATTGCCATTGACCAGCCATCGCTTGCAATATGATGCATATTAAAATGTACAAAACTTTGCTCATTGCTAATTTTAGCAACCACCACACGCAGTAAAACGTCGCTTGCCAAATCAAACGCTTTACTACTTGCATGTGACGACAGTGATTGCCATTGGTGATCTTGCTGTTCACGATTAAGCATACTTAAATCGTGCAGCTCAAGTGGGATCTCAAAGTGTTCATTAATACATTGCTCAGGCGCTGAGCCTTGGTCGCGTGTAATAATAACGGTACGCAGCACTTCATGGCGTTCAATAAGTGCATATAACGCGCCCGACAATGCAGTCAGCTCCAACTTCCCCGTAAACACAAAGCTAGCTGGCATATGATATTGCACACTTTCATTATGTACTTGATCAATAAGCCATAATCGTTGCTGTGCATAGGAAAGAGGTAGCGCTTGCTGGCGAGATATTTTCACAATCTCTTGGTGTGGCTGAATTTTTTCACAGTTTTGTAATGCTTGCGCTAACGTTGCAATCGTTGGGGTTTTAAATAATTGCGGTAATGTTATGTCGAGCTGCTTACCTTCACGAATCTTACCAATCAAGCGGATTGCTAATAACGAGTGCCCCCCTAAATCAAAAAAGTTATCGTCTAAACCAATATGTGTAGTGAGTAAAATCTCACTAAACAGCTGTAACAAATATTGCTGTAATGGTGTTTGCGCGTGCTTGCTGTGTGTTGTGCTAGTTGGCTGTAAACAACTAAGTGCGTCAGCTATCAATGTGGCTTTATCAATCTTGCCGTTTTTCGTCAGTGGCATCACAGTAATAGCATAACAGTGTGCGGGGATCATATACGGCGCTAAGTAATGCGATAAATGCGATTTAATGGTGTTAACGGCTAATGGCTTTTCATGTTGATGGAAAACAATATGTGCCGCTAACGTTTGCTGCTTGCTATCAACCGTCACCGCACAATCAGCCACTTCAGGGAGTTCTAGGATCAGCTGCTCAATCGCGGCTAAATCAACTCGAAAACCGCGCAGCTTGATCTGTTGATCCTTACGTCCACAGTATCTTAAATAACAAGCAGCACCTGTTTCATCAGCTTGCCATAACGCTATGTCGCCTGTTCTATAAAAACGCTTGGTCACTTTTCCACCCTGTTGGCTAGGCAGCTGCAAAGTAATAAAGCTGGTATTATTAAGCTCAGTCTGATTAATGTAACCTGGGCTGACAACAGGTCCTGCAATAAGTAATTCACCACGCATATTCACTGCTGCTGGCTGATCAAATTGGTCAACCACTAACAGCGTTACATTATCGTTAGCTAAACCAATTGGGACATCATTATGACGCAGTAAAACCTCATCACTGGTACTGTGATCAATTACAAAAGTGCTTGAACCGACTGTAGTTTCTGTTGGTCCATATTCGTTAATCCAACGACACAGTGGTAACTTTGCACGGATCGCCAACAACAATTCAGTTGTGAGTGCTTCACCACCGATCACCAATGTATGGGTAACATTGCTTACACAATAGTGCTGCGATAATGCCAAAATGGCACGTAAATGAGCTGGCGTGAGCTTAAACAGTTTAGCGTCTGTTGCTGTAAAGAGTAGTTCCGTCAGCTGGGTTAACTGTTCACCCCCTTGCGCAATAATTTCCACCACGCCACCTTGCATCAAGGCTGGATATAACGCCGTGACCGTTGCATCAAACGCCAAAGGCGTACTCAATACGCTGCTACAAAGGGCTGAATTATCGGGCATATAATGCGCAACCGCATGCTGTAAATAAGCCGCTAAATTAGCATGATTTATCATCACCCCTTTCGGCCGTCCGGTCGAACCAGAAGTATAAATAATGTAACTCAAATCATCATCTTTGACATTGAGGCTGAGTTGTTCATCTGGCTGCTCCACCGGGTAGCCGTCGAAGTTAGAATCGTCATCAAGAAGATCATCAACGAGCAAAAAATCTGCGCCACTGTTGATCAGCGTGTCGGCATTCTCACTCAATGCTAAAATCATCATCAACTCAGCATCTTCAACAATATAACTTAACGTTTTTATTGGTGTATCTTGGTGTATCGGCACGTATACATGACGTGCCTTTAAAATAGCGAGTATCGCCACCACCATAGCGGCACCTGATGGCAGCAAAATGGCAATTCGACTTTGCGCAGCAAAATCCATTTCGAGTAAACAATGTGCAAGCTGATTAGCACGTTGTTCAAGCGCGAGGTAACTATAGGTTTGGCCATTACATCTTACTGCGGGGTGTTGCGGGTGCTGCTTTGCAAAATGCGAAAAACACACATGTAAAGGCGATGGTTGGGTATTTTTTATATCAATTGAGTCACTATGAGATAATGCCGCTGCGTGCTGGCTCGGGCTCCACAGTATTAACTCTGCGAGCTTGACGCTTTGATCAGCCAAGCATTGCTGCAACACATAACTAAATTGAGCAAAGAATGTCTCTATATTCGCTTGATGCCATAGTGCGGTATCGTATAACCACTCAATTTCTAGCACGTCACCGGTATCTATAACTGAGACTTCTAAGTCAAGTTTAGCGCTACGCACCTTGCTCTGTGAGGCTTTAATTGATAGCCCTGCTAGCTGTAAATTTTCATTTATCGTATTGTTTACTCTAAAGATGACTTGTACTAACGGCGGAATTGCTAAACTGCGTTCGGTGGCTAATTCATCCACTAAGAGATCAAATGGGATCTGTTGATGAAGCAGTGCTTCACTCAACGTTGCTTTTACATCAGCTAATGCTTGGTTAAAGCATGTATCCCCTGACACCTTATTACGTAACACCAGCGTGTTAACAAAGTTGCCAATAATAGGTTCAAGCTCTGCGGCAACTCGCCCTGCAACTGGCGTACCTAGCACACAATCTGATTGCCCAGAAACTCGACTAAACCACAAAGTAAATACAGTTTGTAAGGTTACAAACAAAGTGTCACCTTGGTTTGCAATAAACAATCTTAATTGTTCAGTTAATGCAGGCGACAACACGGTTTTATATAAACCGCCGCCGCTGAGCACATCGTTACCTCGCTCGTACTGTGTAGGTAACTCATGCACTGTAGGTAATTGCGCTAACTGTTGACGCCAGTAGTCAATACTTATTTGCCACTGAGGATCAGCTTGCATACGATGCTGCCAATGTACAAAATCAATATAATTATGCTCTAGAGTTTGCAAATCAGTGGCGTTTGTCATACCAATATGCTGATTATAATTGCTAGCGAGTTCACGGCATATCAAGCCAATAGACCAGCCATCGGCAACAATATGATGAACAGTAACAAGTAACTGATAATGGTGATCGGCTATTTTAATCAAGCTTGCCCGTAACATCAGCTGTGAGGTTAAATCAAATGACTGATTATAATCTTCCACTATCATCTTCTGTAACAGCTGCTGTTGATCTGCTTGTGTGCAAAGGTCTATCTGTTGCAATGAAAAAGCTAAATGGCCGTTAAAATATTGGCATGGCTGCGCATCAGCTGTACTTTTATAGTTATAACTTAGGATCGTATGGCGCTTAATGATATCTTTAAATGCCTGCTGCAATGCCGCCACATCAACATCACCGCGCAGCGTAAACACGCCCTGTAAATTATATTGACGGCTGTGTCCCTGCAGCTGATCAACAAACCAAATACGCCGCTGAGAAAATGACAACGGGTGTTCCCCAGCTAAATCAATATGTGTTAATTGCACCTTTGAGCTAGCTTGTTCACTACAGGTTAAATACTGGGCTAACTCCTCAACGGTTGCATGATTGAAGATGTCTTTAAGTGACAATGAAACGCCAAACTGCTGACGAATTTGGTTAAGTAATCTAATTGCTAGTAAGGAATGCCCACCGATTGCAAAAAAATCATCTTCTAGACCAACCCTAGCAAAGCCTGTTAACTGTGCAAATAACGCCGCTACTTGCTGCTGCATTAGCGTTTTTGGCGCTACAAAAGTATCGCTGCTGCGTACCATTTGTTGTTGTAAGAATTTACGATCAACTTTGCCATTTTCAAGATAAGGTAATTGCTCTTTCAGTACAAAGAAACTGGGGATCATAGGCTCTGGTAATACACACTTTAAGTCCGTTTTGATCCGTTGTTGTAAGGCCTCAGCAGTTAATTGCTGGCCTTCATTAGATGCCACATAGTACGCAACTAAAGTATCTGCAGAGGCAATTTCGCGACAAATCACAGCACTATTTTTAACCACTGATAAAGCCGTTAACTTTGCCTCGATATCAAGTAAGTCAACTCTAAAGCCTCTGATCTTAGGTTGCTTATCTAAACGCCCTAAATATTCCAGCGCACCGTCTTTGCGCAAACGAACATTATCACCAGAGCAATAATAGCGTTGTTGTCCCTTGGTCGTGTTAATCACAACAAAACTTTTCGCAGTCTGATCCGTTGCACGAATATAGCCTGTTGCTAAACTCTCACCACCAATATAAAGCTGTCCAGGCATGCCCATGGCAACGGGTTCGTGGTGTGCATCTAGTATGGCAAGTTCAACATGAGCAAGCGCGCTACCAATAGGATAACTCATCTGCTCAGCAGTTTGATGATCCTCAATTTCATAGGTAGCCACCCCAATGCAGGTTTCTGTCGGCCCATAATGATTGATTAATTTAGCGCTTGGATAGAGCGCCCGAATTTGCGCTACTAATTGCGCTGTTAATGATTCCCCCCCTAACACCCACTGTTGAAGAGGTGCGCGAGGTACTTGACTCGCAGCAATAGTGGCTAATAGTTCAGCAGCAAAGCTGGGAGTGATCTTTAAAAAGTTAATTGCTTGCTCACTGAACGTATCGACAATCGCAACAGGATCACTTTTTACATGTGGTGAAATTAATACCACAGTGCCGCCACTCGCCCATACCGGATATATCCCAGTTAAACAAAGATCGGTCGCAAGCCCTGTAACCACAGCTGACTTGGTATCATTATTCAATTCAAGTCGCTTAGTAATACTTTGAACATAGTGCGCTAATGCAGCATGATTAATTTCAACCCCTTTTGGCGCGCCTGTTGAACCGGAGGTAAATATCACGTACGCGCTGTCATTAAGGTTTAAATTGGGTAAGCCAGTTAAATTAACCGCCGCTTTTGACAGCTGCGCAAAAGGCCATAATGTAATGTGTTGCTCATTTAATACCGTAACTGCTTGCTTTTCGAGCGCTGTATCATCAAATGTTACTAAATATTCACAGCCTGCCTGCTGTAAAATTTCCGCAATACGCGCCACTGGAGTGCCTTGCTCAATCGGTAAGTAAGCACGGCCTGTTTGCAATAGTGCAAACATCGTTAATAAGGCATCGATTGAGCGAGATACCAATAATGCAATGGGTGCTGCAGTTGTTTGTTGATGATGAGTTTGCAAAGCTAAAATATGGCTGGCGAGTGCTGCGCTTTGTTGCACTAATTGTTGATAACTCAAACTTCGTGCGGTTTTTCCATGTTGGTCAGCTTCAATACAAGCTGTTTTTTCAGCACTAAGCTCAGCCTGCTTTATCACCTGTACAGGTAATGCAATCACATCACTGCTGACTTTTTCATGATCTTTTTTACGCCCTAACAACTGGCTGGCATAACACGCAGAGGGTAACTCAACGGTTGCAATAGTTTGTGCTGCGTTATTGCCAAGAGATATAACTAATTCATTAAAATCATTGCTCATTTGCTGAATAACATGGTCATCAAATAGCGCACTGCAATAATCAAAACTAATATCTAAGCCCTGCTCTGATTCACTTACATTCAAGGTTAAATCAAATTTTGCAGTACCGTTATCTAATGGCAATAATTTAGCCGACAATGTTGCGGTTTCCACAGTACCGGTATCTACACCATTATAATTAAACAGTATTTGAAACAATGCTGAATGTGCTGACGATTTAGCTAAGCCAAGTGTTTCGATAATATCTTCAACTGCCACACTTTGATTTGCTAGCCCTTGCGCCACTAACACTTTAGTTTGCGCTATTAATTGTGCAAAAGAGCTCTGCGGTGACACCATTTGTCGCATAGGTAAGGTATTGATAAAACACCCTATAACATTCTCAAATTCGGGCTGTTCACGATTCAATACAGGCACCGCCACCGTAATATCCTGTTTTTGGCTATAGCGCTGTAATAGTACATAAAACACACTTAACAACCCGACAAACCGAGTAGCACTTAATTGCTGACAGCAACTGTCAAATTCGGTAACCAGCCGTGTCTCGATAACACTGTGCTGGCTCTTGCCTTGATAGGTTTTTTGTTTATCACGAGGATAACTCGTTGGCAGCTCAAATAACTCCATCCCTGTTAGCGCTTGTTGCCAATAACTTAGCTGCTGTTGATATATAGGTGATTGTTTAAACTGACCTTGCCAATGTACATAATCTAAATACTGTAAAGGTTTACATGCAGCCGCATTATTAACGGTATTATTATTATTTGTCAGTATCGCCAATAATTCTTGCACCAAAAGCCGTACAGACCAACCATCGGCAATAATATGATGCATCGCAATGTATAACCATTTACCCTCACCTGAGTGGCCAATTAACGTTGCACGTATCAGTAAATCATTTTCCAGATCAAAGCGGTAACTTAATTCATCGTGTAATTTTTCAACTATTTGTGTGGGTGTTTCATGCCGTGCTATCTCAAGTGCATTCAATGCTAAGCGCAACTGGCTATTAACTCGCTGCACAACACCTTGATCAGTGTTAAAAAATTGCGTTGTTAATATTTGATGGCGAGCCAACAATGTGTCAAATGCCCGCTGTAGTTCATTTATTGTCAATGAATCTGACAGCTGCAACAGACCACACATATTGTATGCAGTTGACTGCTGTTCATATTGATCAATAAACCAAATACGTTGTTGCGCACTTGATAAATCCCCTTGTTGCAGATGATGACGTTGCATATAGGCAATCAGCTCATCCTTACATGCTTTGATCTTTGCCAGTTCTGGTGCTGGGACTGTCGTTAACTTACTTCGTAACTTTAACCGCCCATCTTGCAAATAAACGAAGATACCTTGTGCGTCCAATTCGGCCAGTAAAGTTTTAATTGCTACATTATCCATGTTACAAGTCCATTTCAGTCATGCTGCTATCATCAAGGGCTTTACTAATATCACGGCCGCTCACTATATCGCTCACAACAGTAACCTGAGGCTGACTTTGCTCGGTACTTGCTGCTCGCGCTGATAATAAATCGTCAATTCGTAGCGCTAATTGCGCCACGCTAGGGTAGTCAAAAATATCGCCTACCGTCACCCGTACTTTAAATTGCAGATTAATTCGTGACACAAGCTGCATAGCGAGTACAGAGTTACCACCACAATCAAAGAAACTTTCTTGGGTACCTAACACTGCAACCTTAAGTAATGCTAAATAATGTTGCAGTAAGCTCGTTTCAGTCGCGCAGCTGGGGGCAATACGTACTATTGCCGATTGCATAGCCGCAGTCGGAAGCGGTAATGCTTTCGTGTCTAATTTTCCATTTGGTGTGGTTGGCCACTGCGTTAACCAACAGATTGATTCTGGCACCATATAACTTGGCAATGATTGTGATAGCACACGACGTAATTCACTCACACTCCAAACACTTTCCAAACTGTCGTCCTCAAGGCTATAAGCACATAAACTCGGCTGGTCGTGATTGTTTGGTTTGATAAAAACACGTACATCTTGGTTCGCAAATAACAAGCGCAGGTGGTGTTCAATTTCACTTAATTCAATACGATGCCCGTTTAGTTTAACTTGTTGATCTAACCGCCCTTGTAGTTCAATACGGCCATCGAGTAAACGCCTTGCACGATCGCCAGTTTTATACAAACGCTGATGCGATTGACCATTAAAAACATGACTAACAAAACGTTCAGCTGTGAGTGCTGGTTGCTTTAAGTAGCCAGTCGCTAACCCTAAACCACCGATCCATAACTCCCCCCACACGCCAATAGGTAGAGGTAAACATGGACTTTGTGCATCCTCAGCCATAACATACAAGCTCGTATTAGCAATTGCTGAACCTATCGTAATATCATCACTGTGCTGAATATGGCTAATTGCAGACCAAATGGTGGTTTCGGTTGGACCATACATATTCCATAAATCCCCCTGCTGCGACAGCACCGCCTGAGCAAGTGCTGGATCAAGCGGTTCGCCACCACACAAGACCTTGATACCAGCTAAACAATCAGGTGCTGCATTTATTATTAATCGCCATAACGTCGGAGTCGCTTGCATAATAGACACTGGGAAATGTGCTATTAGATCGGTAATTGCATATGGGTCACTGCATGTTTGCTCACTCGCAAGCAGTACATTAGCCCCAACAATTAAGGGCGAAAACAGCTCTAACATCGCGATATCAAATGCAATAGTGGTAACTGCCAACAAGCAATCGGTTGGCTCTATTCCAGGCTGTACCGTCATAGCGAGCAACAGGTTTTGTAGCCCTTGGTGATTAATTTCCACACCTTTAGGTTGCCCCGTTGAGCCCGATGTATATATAACATAAGCGCTTGATAAAGGAGCAATAACGCGATCTGGATTACTGCTTTGCAAGCCTGTAAGTACCACAGTATCAATATCTAATACGGGCAATTTGTTGCTCGCAATAATTGGGCTACTATCACTAAAACTGTCACACAACAGTAAATCAGCTTGTGCATCAGCCAGAATATATTCAATGCGTGCTTGCGGAAAAGTAATATCGAGTGGCAAAAATGCAGCCCCCGTTTTTAATACCGCTAATAAGCTAATAATCAGCTCCGCACGCCTTGGTAGTGCAATTGCGACTAAGCTGCCGACCCCAATACCTTGCTCAATAAGATAATGGGCAAAGGTATTTACTCGTTGATTTAACTGTGAATAGTTAAGGCTTTGGCCATCACAGGTAATAGCAATATTGTCAGGGTATTGAGTCGCAGCATATTCAAATGAAACGATACAAGAATCGACACAAAGTTGTTTATCAACACGCTCACATTGTTCAGTAACCAGTGTCGCTATTTGTAAATCATCTAACAATGAACAGTTCGCACTGTTTAGTTCGTCTGTCCCAACAGCGTTGCTAAACAACCCTATTAACCCAGATAACCAATGATTTACCTGTTCATATGTAAATTTATCTTGTTGATATTCAAGGGTGAGTGACCAACTGTAAGCAAACTGAGTTAAGTTACAACTTAATTGGAATTGGCTATAACAGGTGTTGCTTGGCATGGTATTTAATTGCAATTCAGTAAATGCCGGTAAGGCAGTAACTTTATCTAAATTAAATAAAGTATTAGGTAAATTAAGCGATTCATTTGCTAACGCTGAATAAGGGAAATGTTGATGTTCAAATGCAGTTAATAATTCAGATTGCACTGTTTTGATTAACTCTCGAACACTGCTGATGTTTGTAACATCAATGCAAATTGGTAAAATATTCGTGCAATACCCGACTAATTCGCTATCGGAAGATTCTGCGCTATCAGCTTGAGGGAGTAATTGTCGATCAGAGCAAGGGATCCCAACTGTGATCATTGACTGCTGACTAAGCTTACTTAACCACGCTATATATAACCCCAATAAAGTGGCAAATTGACCGCAGCCCTGCTGTTTAGCCAGATCAGCAATATTTCCTTTGGTGTGCTCATTAAGCTCAACAGTCAATACCGATACTGCATAGTTCGTTGTCGTTGCAATCGCAGTGTTTGTTGGTAGTTGCAACGGCATACTTGGCGCTAGTTGTGCCAACCAAAATGCCTTATCTTGCTGGTAATTAGCAGACTCTTTATAGTGGTCAAGTGCTTTAACATATGCACTAAAGTCTACCGGTGCTGCCAACGCCTCTGTTGTGGTGTTGTTATAGTGTTGGGCAACTTTACTCAAAATAATCTGCAACGATACGCCATCACAGAGTAAATGATGCGTAACCACACTTAAGTAAGCAGTATTATCATTTTCTCTTAGTAGCGCAAAGCGACATGCAACTTCATTATTAAAATCAAAAGCATGGTAACGTAACTCCTGCAACTGAGTTGCTACAGCGATATTATTATCTGAGTGTTGTAGATTAATAACTAACAATTGAGGACGATGCTCAGCCACTAACCTATGGCAAAGCGTATCGCTATCAATTGCATACTGTAAAATAGTGCACTCGCGTACTGTTTTATCAACTGCGGTAACTAAGCGACTTATATCTAACTGACCTGTTAATTTAAGTACGGCTTGTAAGTGATACGCAAAAGCCCCCTCAGGTGACTTTGACGCTAAGGCAAGTAATTGCTGCTGCGCCTCGGTCAATGGAAATGTCGCCGCTAAGGTGGCCAAGCTCATTTTATCATCACGGTCACTACCAAAATAACCTGCCGCCTTTAAGCTCAAGGCACTGTCTTTAACTGCGGTAATAATGATCTCTATATCTGCATCTGTATGAGCTGCTGATAAAAAGCAGTTACGTCCTTCCCAAATAAAGATGCCACGATTAAGCATTTCATAAAAAAACATATCTAGATTTTGGCTAAATCTAAAACGAAATAAAGAGCTAAAAGCTTCAATTTGAATTGGGATCATTGCATCAGCAAAAAAGCGATTAAGGGTTGTTTTCAGATAACTGGTTTTATCACTTAGCCTTTGTTGTAACTGTGGTCCTTGGCGTTTAATTTCGCTTAAAACCGCTTTTGCACTGGCCATTGCCATTGGGTGTTTACAAAATGTTCCAGCAAAAAAAGTCGTATCTGCCTGTGGATAAGACTGATCACCATATTGCCATACACCACCATCAATACCGTCTAAGTAATCGGCACTGCCGGCAACAACTCCGATTGGCAACCCTCCACCAACAATTTTGCCATAGGTTGCCATATCAGCTTGGATCCCCACTAATCCCTGTACGCCGCCTGGATGAGCGCGAAACCCGGTGATCATCTCATCAAAAATCAGTGCTATTCCATGCTCTGTGGTTATTGCTCTGAGCTCTTTTAAAAATTCCCACGGTTGTATTTCTGGGTATCTGCTTTGAACCGGTTCAACCAATACCGCAGCAATTGTATGTGCATTTGCACGAATAATTTCCAGCGCCTGCGCGCTACCGTAATCTAATACTAAGTTGTCATTAACTGCGCCTTGGCGAACACCTGCGCACATAGGCTCGATGTCTCCTTGGCCCACAGAGTGCGCCAAAGTACCATCATAATGACCATGGTATGCCCCACTAAACTGCACAATTTTGTCACGTTTTGTATAATTGCGTGCTAAGCGCAGTGCGGTCATGACCGCCTCGGTGCCTGAATTACAAAACGTCACACGCGCCAAACCAGTTAATTCGCTGATCAAAGCAGCCACTTCACACGCTAAAGGACTGGCTAAGCCTAATTGAATACCTTGATCTACTTGTTGCGCTAAAGCATCAGTCACAAATTCGGCTTTATGGCCAAATAAATTAACTCCAAAATCCATTGTAATATCAATGTATTCATTGCCGTCTATATCCCATAATCTGGCTTGCTCGCAGTGGTCTGCATAAATCGGATAAAGCATTTCCTTGCTTGATAACCTAAACCCCGCTGAGGCTCTGCAATCAGCTAAGTTGCCACGATGTTGAGCAACCAGCTTTTTCGATGCGCTGGTTTTTGCGCAATAATCAGCTTTTAGTTGTTCAAAATGCTGCTGCATAGCGGGTGACTGATGCTGCATGTGTAATTGTCTACTTTGTGATGCAGGAAGTTCTGTGGCGCGCTTATTTACGGGCATTGCAACTGTTTTTACTTGCTGCTGAGGCATATTGTCTGGCGTTACACTTGCCGAGGAGGTTATAGCACTGCCCTGTAGAAAACGTAATTGTTGCGCTGTCACCGCGGCAATGCTTTGACGGCCAAAATCATTAGTTACACTCGCGGCAGCTTGCAGCTGCTGCTGGCAAATTGCCATGATAGTCTGTTGATCAAACCCCATATTGGCTGAAGAAGTTGTTGTATCAGAGTACGAAGGGGTATTCTGCTCTACAATTGCAATATCCGAGGTTAACTGGGCATCTTCAGTGTGTGGGTAAAAGTCACTATGTTGCGCAATATAATCCAATAAACTATCCACTGTGCTTAGTTCTTCGTAAAACTGGCGTACGCTAAACTCTAAGCCAAATTCTCTTTCATAGGTGCGTACGGCTTGCATTATCATTAATGAATCAACCCCCATTTCAAGTAAGGGAACATTCGTTTTTATAGCATCAACTGGTAATGATAATAAATTTGCAAGATTAGAGAGTACGATGTCACGAATAAGCTCAGTTCGTGCAACAACTTGGTTTATGTTTGTTACCGATTTATTGGCCTGCATATTTTCCTGCATTGCAGTACTTTTTAGCGCTGGTTGCTTTGCTGTTGGCACTATCCAATGTGCATTTTTTGCAAACGGATAAGCGGGTAATGGCTGTTTTTGAATATTTATTTGTGGATAAATATGCGCCCAATTTAGCTCAATGCCTAGTTCAAAAATACGCCCTAAACTGGTTACTAAACGTGTTTTATCAGCACCTTGACTGTGCAATATAGGTAAATACTCAGCATCTAAATGGGGCAAGTTTTCTTGCAATAACACCATCAAAACAGGTTTTGGTCCAACTTCTACCGCGCACAAATGCTCACGTTTATCTAACTCGCTCACGCATAAATCAATGCGAACAGGTTTAGTGATCTGCTCGATCCAGTATTGAGGTGTTGCTAAGGCGTCAGTTTCTAGCTGGCCAGTCACCGACGACAACAAGGGATAACAAGGTTTTCTATAGTTTACTTGCGCTGCTATAGCAGCAAAATCATCAAGTATCGGATCCATAAGTGGTGAATGAAAAGCACGTGCTGTGTTGAGCTGTTTAATCGTCAGATTTTGTTCTTTTAATAACTCAATGGCAATCTCAAGCGCTGAGTTTTCGCCCGAGAACACCACGCCAGAAGCACCATGATAGGCTGAAATTGCAATTTGAGTCTTGCCATTATCATGGCATTTTGTAATGACTTGCTGGGCAACTTGCTCACTACAACGCACTGCAAACATGCCCCCATTATCAGCAAGTTCATGCATGAGTTGGCCACGCGCAGCTATCAATAAAATAGCATCAGCTAACGAAAACACCTGAGCAATGCATGCGGCTGCATACTCCCCAACACTGTGACCTAATAACAGCTTAGGAGTGGCGCCAAAGTGGATCATTAATTTGGCCGTAGCATACTCAACCGCAAATAAGCCGACTTGAGTCCAGTTAGTTTGTTCTAAAAACTGTTTATGGCTTTGCTGATACAGAACCGTTAGCAATGACTCGCCGAGTCTATCGCCAAGTAAATGATCACATTCATCAATCGCGTTTTTAAATACAATTTGCGTATCATACAATTGTTTTGCCATTGCCGGATATTGCGAGCCCTGACCAGTAAATAGCATTACTAACTCATAATTTGTCGCAGCTTTATCATTTTCAGCCGCACTTAAATGCGAGGTTGTATTTAAGCCACGCATCGCACGTAATAAACCTGCACGATCTTCGCCGCATACGGCACGTTTTGCTTCTTTAAACTTAGTCAGATGTGCTGCTGTGTAGATCAGCGCATCAAATTCATTATCAGATAAACTCTTTAATCTCGTTTCATAACGCGTCAGTAAATTGGCTAACGCATCTGGAGTTTTAGCTGATAACGGTAACAGATAAAATCCCGTTTGCGAGGCTAAATCAATGGTATCGACCGCACGTTGAGGTGCACTCGCACAGATAATATGTGCATTGGTGCCACCAAAACCAAACGAGCTAACACCAGCAATACAACCATTGTCTGAACCAACAGGCCACGGCTGTAAATCACGATTAATTTTTAACGCAATTTTATGCCAAGCAATGTGTTTGTTAAGCTCTTTAGCATGAGCTTGGCCGGGTATTTTTTTATGCTGCATGCATAACATGGTTTTGATCACACCAGCAATGCCTGCACCCGATTCCAAATGGCCAATATTCGCTTTCACAGCGCCCACAGTAAGTGGCTCAGCTAAGCTTGTTTGTGGCCTATATACTTTACTCAGCGCCGATACTTCTATTGGATCACCCAGCTCTGTACCAGTGCCATGGGCTTCAACATATTGCACGTCATCTGCTGCAATTTGTGCATTAGCTAACGCCGACTTAATAACACTTTGCTGTGACAAGCCATTAGGTGCTGTAATGCCATTACTGCGGCCATCTTGATTGACTGCACTGCCTTTTAGTACCCCGTAAATAGGGTCGTTATCCTGTACTGCCTGCGCTAACGACTTTAATAATAAACATCCCACCCCTTCACTTCGTACATAGCCATCTGCAGAGTCTGAAAACGTTTTACAACGGCCATCTTTTGCAAGCATTTGCGCGTTTTCACAGGCGTTCGTTACCTCATCACTGAGGATCAAATTCACCCCGCCCACCAGAGCTTGGGCTATTTCACCACTGTGAATACTTTGCATGGCTAAATGCAATGCAACTAACGAAGATGAGCATGCTGTATCAACTGCAACACTTGGCCCGCTGAAGTTGTAATAATACGATAACCGATTAGCCGCAATACTCAGCGCAGTACCAGTACCTAAATAAGCATTTTGCTTTTCATATTGCTGAGAAAGTAAGAAGTAATCATTTTGCGAGATACCAATATAAACCCCTACTTTTGCACCCGATAATTGCATCGGCGCATAACCTGCGGCTTCAATGGCATGGTAACTGGTTTCTAGCAACAATCGATGCTGAGGATCTATATGCTTAGCTTCGGTTGGAGAAATACCAAATAAATTTGCATCAAATTGTTCAATGCCACTGATGTAACCACCTAAACGGGTATTATCCAAATGTGGGCATAACATGCCGCGACTTTCGTTTGGCAGTCCAATTACATCTTGTTGGTTACATAATAGCTGCCAAAACGCCTCTATACTTTCAGCTTCAGGGTAACGACATGCCATCCCTATAATGGCAATGTCTTTGTCCGTGCAGTCCCTTAGAGACTGAGCAGCTTCATTTAGTGTAGGTATAGCCACGGGCATAGTGACTGTATTTGATGATATAGCAGCAGTTCGGATCGCAGCAAATTGCCATAAATAATTAGCAAGCTTTGAAATAGATGGATAGTCATATAAAACTGTCGGCTCTAACTCAATATCATGCAATTCCATTAACTCACCCGAAATACGCACCGCCTTCATTGAATCAACCCCTAAAGATTGAAATGAAGCATCAACAGCAAGTGATTGCGGGTCCATATCAACTTCCTGTGCAACGACGCTTTGCAACAAGCTAAGTAAATTTGCATGTTGTTCATCTTCAAGTGCACAGTGGCTACTGAATATATCTGCTGATTGTGGCTCAAACGTTTCGCTCTCAAAAGAACCACGCAATTGATAAAGTGGCGTTAGCTGCTGCGCTAAGTAATGACGTTTGTTTTCTTGACGTTGAATTTTTCCGCTAGATGTTTTTAATACTCGCCCAGGTTTTATCAGTACAACATCATAGGGCGTAATACCATGCTGCTCTGTAATCGCTTGGATCACATCTTTACATATCGCTTCAGGATCAAGTTTACGAACCGCAGTACGTTTTACTTGTTGCACAATGACAAGTCGCTCTTGCTGTTCGCACATTATTGAAAATGCCGCACCACCGTTATTATCAAGTGCAGCATTTGCGTTACTTACCGTCAATTCAATATCTTGTGGGTAATAATTTTTACCGCGAAAAATTAATACATCTTTAGAGCGCCCAGTGACGAACAACTCATCGCGATATACAAAGCCTAAGTCGCCAGTGCGTAAGTATGGGCCATCATTATCATCAACATAGGCCTGAAATATTTCTTTTGTTAATGCGGCTTTTCCCCAATAACCTTGTGCAACACTTGCACCTTTGATCCAAATTTCGCCGGTTTCGCCATCAGCACAGCGTTTATTAGTGTCAGTATTAACAATGGCCATTGTATGGTTGTGCCACGTAATGCCACACGACACCGCATAATAAGGCGAGTTATCGGATGATGTGTGTAAATCACAAAATGAATCATCATCGCCATGCGTTACGTTTGTTACTTTACCTGTCTGTAATTCTGCAGTGATAAGACGTAACACAGTTGGCGAGTGTGATAATTTACCACCGCTTGCAAATAAAGTTGTTTCCGCCATACCATAACAAGGAGAAATACTGTCACGGCGAAAACCACACCCTTTAAATTTCTCTACAAAGCGCTCCAACGTCGTCGCTCGAACGGGCTCCGCACCATTTAATGCAGAGCGCCAATGTGATAAATCGAGGTTTTTTAAATCAGTATCTTTAACCGTATCGACACATAAATCATAAGCAAAGTTAGGCGCACTAGAGGTTACAGCTTTAGTATCACTTAACAGTTTGAGCCAGCGATACGGCTTTTGTAAAAAGTAAGTCGGATTCATCAAAGCCGCTGGTGCACCAATATAGATCGGATGCAAAATACCAAAAATAAGACCCATATCATGAAAGTGCGGTAACCAGCTGACAATACCGGTGCTGTGATCATGACCAAAGGCTTGCTTCATCATTTCTTGATTATCGAGAATATTGGCTTGGCTAACCATTACCCCTTTTGGCTCACCCGTTGAGCCAGATGTATATTGTAGAAAGGCTAATTCGTCAGCTGCTACTTCGCAGTGCTGAAAATCTATAGTGTCAATTTGATAAGTGGGTTCAGCGTCAGTGGTAAAAATAGCTAAATCAGCCAATAAAGGCTCAGCTTCAAATAATGGACGTGCTATTTCATTAATTTTTTCTGTGGTCAGTGCACCTTTCGCACCAGCATCAACAACAATAGTTCTTAAACGGTCAATATTTTGATTCTTTTTTGGAGGATAGACAGGAACAGCAACAATGCCACCGTACAGACACGCAAAAAATGCCTCCACAAATTCAAAACCAGAATTAAATAGCAATAGCGCCCTATCCCCTTGCGAAAAATGCTCCTGCAAGTGCCGAGCAATTTGCTTAGCACGTTCATCTAACTGTGCATAAGTGAGTGTTTTACAAGGTTGCTGATCGTCATAAAAATATTGATATGCAGTATCACTACCACGCGTGTTAGCTAATTTAACTAACCTAGCCGCTAAATTTATATTCATTCCATGACCTATTTTGGTTTGCGGCTCACTGCAACACCAAAGCCAAAATAAAGCTCTGCACTTCTACAGCTTGGTTGCCTCAGTGTATAAACCACTAAAATTGAAATATAATCAATTAGATAGACTCATAACATTATTTAACGATTGCACATATTGTAATCCGCACAATATAAATAACGTATTGAAACTTAAAGGTAAACTAACCGCTAAAACCACCAGCTGCGCTAATCAACTGCACCTTAATTTTGCAATAACTTTCATTTAAAATTTGGTATATAAATACCAATAAATAAAGTTACTGTGATAAAAATAATTAATATTGCGACCATGAGAGTAGTACAAAAAAACTAGACCAACATTAATAAAGCTAATAATTTACAAGTTAATACCAAAAACCATCCTAAAGGCGTATTTATTAATTAACCTCTATGCTAAGGCTCATGTTACTTGATCAAACCCTATAGAAATATTACAAAACATTACGTTTTGTTAAAAAATAATTAACCAAAAAGTGATGATTGATTTAAGGCAATAATTAGCTTTATTAGTAAATTCACTTTACCTACTTGAGCTATTTTCAGCATTTCCTGTATGAGTCTTATCGGGGTCTTCAAGTTACGTGACTAAATACACAAAAGCTAAATGTGATGCAAAGATGACCGACTTTAGCTACTGACAAACGTTCTACTCATTTAGTGCTAGTATTCCCTCACAAGGCACGCCTGCAATATTACGAACTCAATCGTCAAGTAAGTACACGGTTGATCAACTGCACATCATCTCTATTAAATAAAGTATCTAATAACTTTGATTAATCTGTCCTAAGGTTAGTCAATTAATGCTTGCTGTGGTCAGACTTAATAAGCTAGATTACGCGCTTTTTAAACTATACTTGAGGGACTATTAAGCAGTGAGAAACTTTATGTCGGTATTCAACTGGTACAATGCGTCAATAAAGCAAAAAATTGGTGGATTATTTGTTTTTTTATTAACGTTTTTGTTTTGTGTTATTGTTTTTTCGGCCTATAAAGTAAATCAAATAGAACGTGAAATGCGCGTAGTGGCTTTTCTGGATATTCCGTTAAGTCAGTTAATGCAACAAGTGGAGTTCATAGAGCTTGAACAACACCTGCAATTTGAGCAATTTCAACTAAAAAACCAAATGGGTGATAAGCCGCTCAACCCACATCAACAATTTGCTTTTGAAAAACAAAAAATAAAACAATTGCTCGATAAAGCGGTAGCAATGATTAATCACTCATTAGCATTAAAAGAAGTCATATTACAGCCTGAAGCAAATCAAAAAGTGGCCACCACAATTGAAAACTATACGCAAAAAAGTGACGAGTTCGAAAACTATTTAGAAAATGTTTACCAACAGAATCAACTTACTGAGCAAGCGCGGTTGCAAGTCGAAACAATGGCAACTGAGCTAGAAAGTGCAGAAAAACAAATAATAGCGCAATTAAATAAATTAACCTCTGATGATGCGTATTACACAGATCAGCACGAAAAAGACTTTCTATTTGTCAGCAGCTTACTCGGTATATGCGCCATCATCCTCGGCTTGCTGTTAACGACCTTTATTATTCAAATTATTTTACGTCGTATTCAACGCATCCAATCTAATATCGAAACATTAAACTCTTCTGTTGAACACCATGAGTTACCTTTGGAACTTCAGAAAAAGATCAAAACTAAAGATGAGCTTGCAGCATTAGAACACGATATAAAAATTGTTATATCTCGTTTGAATCAGGAAATGACTAGCCGTGAGGAAATTGAAAAACAATTAATAATATTAGCAACCCAAGATCGCTTAACAGGTGTATTTAACCGACACAAGTGGGAAGAACAAATAGAAAACCAGATCAATATGGCAGCACGAAGCGAATATCTATTTGCTTTAATAATATTGGATATTGATCACTTTAAACAAGTTAATGACCAATATGGCCACCAAATAGGTGATAAGTTATTAAAACATCTAGCTACACAATTACAGCAACAAATACATGCCATGGATATGCTGTTTCGTATCGGTGGCGAAGAGTTTGCTATTATCTCTCCTATTCAAGATAAGCAACACGCCCACCAACTTGCAGAGCGATTACGAGTGTATATTAGCGAATTAGATGAAGTGAGCTTACCTAAAGTGACCGCAAGCTTTGGGGTAACATGTTATCAGGCAGATGACTCGAGTTCAGTTATTTTTAATCGCGCAGATAAAGCACTCTATGAGGCAAAAGCACAAGGTCGTAATTGTATCGTAGTCGCTTAACTTGTATTGGCTGTATTAGTTCAGAGCAAATTTATATATTTAGGCTGGCTTTACACACATGTAAATATCTATGTTGATACTGTTAACTGGCAAACTCAATACAATATTCCGCCGGCTCTATTCGTACTTGAGTTACATACAAATCATTGGGTAGCTGCACATTATTAGGCATATCAGCTGAATTAAGCGCGTTGAGGTTAGCCATTAACGCTTGCCGCTTTTCGATCCACTCACTAGGAAAGCACGGATTATCAATAAAATGTGATACTGCTCTGAACTCAAAATAGATCGTTCTACGTATAGCTGAACCTTTCTGTCTTCCTGATGCATGAACCGTGTTTACATGGTGAATTACCACATCACCTGCATTGGCCGTAATATCCACACTTTGTAATTGTGCAATGGATAGCTGGCGCTTTAAATCACACACACTTGCTTGGCTACAATGAGACTGCGGGATCACTGTTAACGCCCCTTGCTGCGCTATTGCATCATCTAAATACACCCCCACGGTAAAAATAGGCTCTTGAGTTCTCACCGCCATATCGCGGTGCCAATCAAATCCGCGTGCATCTAATGAATTTTTTATCACAAGTGACTCATAGCTAGGTAAAACAGCTTCGCCGATAATCGCTTCAACGTAACTCATTAGTTCGGTTTGCGCTAGCAGTTGAGCAAATTGTGGCTGAAATTGAAAAAGCTCATTAACGCGATAAACAAAAGGCTTATCTGCAGTTTGCATAACAGCAATATTATCAAATGGTAAACCGGCTACATAGCGTGACTGTGCTTGAGCAACCAACTCATCACAAAAGTGCTGCAGTTTTGAGATTACACTTGGTTTAAGTACTTGTTTAATTTGTACAAAACCCTGCTGCTTAAACCGTTCAACCACTAGATTGGTTTGCATATTTAATATCTCCTTTTAATATACAGGCACTAAAATTTGTAGTCCGGCGCTATTAATAACTAAACAGGCTGTATTTCACTTGCCCAACAGTTCAGAAAAATAATAAAAAAGCATACTAACCTTGCTCAAATCTAGCTAGCACATATTCGATGAATAATCTGACGCGCAATGGTAAATGGTCACGATCCCGATATAACATAAATAAAGTGCGTGCCTTGCTTTGCCAATCAGGCAAAACATGCTGAAGCTCACCTTGAGCTATCATTGGTAATGCATAATAGTCAGGAATATAACCAATCCCCAAGCCTTTTTTAACCGCGTGTGTGAGCATTTGAATTTCATCAAGCTCTAAACGAATGCCCTTACTGGGTTGAAAATCATAAGCGTCATCATTTTGTTTATTTACTAATTGCCAAATAGACATCGGCTGGCAAATCACAGCGCTTTTTGCACATAAATCAGTGGGATGCTTAACACTGTCGGCCACCGTCTGCGAATTACTGCACAAAATAAAGTGAATATCTTTAAGTGGCCTCGCAATCCAATTATCAACCACCGTATTACCCACCCTAAACACCACATCCATTGCTTGCGCTTCAATATCAATTAAAGTATTCGAGAGCCTAATATCTAGTTGGATCTCAGGATATTGCAGTAAAAAATCATAAAAAATATCCCTTAAAAATTGCGAGCCGGCATTAATAGGTGCACTGATTATGATCTTACCTTTCGGTTGATTCTTCTCGATATGAAGATCATCATTAATTCCATCTAACTCAGCAAACAATGCACTCGAACGTTGGTAATACAGCTCCCCCATATGGGTCAGCGATACGCGATGAGCATCACGGTTTAACAATCTAAGCTGTAAATCATCTTCAAGTTGTCGAATACGACGGCTCAATGTTGATAAAGGCACTGATAAAGCCAGTGCAGCATCTTTAAAACTTTTTAAATGAGCAACAATACAAAAATAGCGTAAATCGTCTAGTGAATATCTATATTTCATTTTTGGAATCTACTCTCTTATTTTTGCTTGTTTATCCACATTATGGAAAGTAATACACTTGCCGCAACTTTTCAACATCTCTGGATTGCTGATGAACTTCTCAGCCAACACAAAAGCTATTTTACTCCTGTTATTATGTGCATTTTTTTGGGGAAGTTGTTTTCCTATTGGTAAACATGCATTAAATCAAGTACACGCACTGACTTTAGTATTTTGGCGCTTTAGTATTGCCGCAATCTGCTTGGCTATCTACTTAAAAATAATTAACAGTACAAAACCAAGTTTAACGTTCAACCAATGGGCTTGGGTGATTATTGTTAGTGCTGTTGGCGTAGGTGGCTTAAACCTCGGTTTATTTACCGGGCTGGAACATACCAGTGCCGCAAACGGCTCGTTAATAATGGCGCTGAGCCCACTTGCAACCTCATTAATAAGCTCAGTTGCAAAGCGCTCAATGCCTACTGCAGCACAATGTTTTAGCTTAATCGTTAGCCTATCAGGTGTATTATTAGTTATCACCAATGGCGACTTAGCCGTGCTTTTGAATATGCAAATCAATGCCGGCGACAAAATGATCTTTTTAGGTATGTTAGCTTGGAGTTCATACACTTACTTTAGCCAAGGTATCAATCAGTACATGCCTGTATTGCCTTATACTTTTGTTAGTATGCTAAGTGGTGCAACAATCATTGGCTTAATGTGTTTAGTGACCGCCAATGTACACCCGCTTAGCGAACTCAGTAATAGCTCAATGGTAGGTATTATCGATGTTATTTATATTGGCTTATTTGGAACTGTTGCCGGCTATCTTCTGTGGCTTAATGGCATACGCCAACTTGGCTCAGCGAATGCGTCGTTATTTTTTAACTTCGTTCCGGTATTTGCCATGTTAACAGCATTTTTGATGGGCCAACCAATTACAGAACTACAATTAATTGGCATTATTGTTGTGATCATCGGCTTATTAATGCCACGAATTTTTACCCCAAAACGCATTCCTGAACCTTGTAAATAACAAGTAATACAGCACCAGCTCATGATATAGCGATGGGTTAACTGCAACTCTATCGCTATTTAACCGCGTATTATTTTAGGATCAACAGGTAAGTGTGGCAGTTACTCTTTAAATAGAAAGAGTTACAATAATGCATTAGCAGCACACATAAACACCAAGGAGCAAAAAAATGAAAAATAACGACACCTTTAAAACTATCGCCACCTTAATTTTTAAGCAGCTTTATCAGCAGTTTCCAACACCAGTCAATTTAGATCCGAAAGCTATTATAGAAAGTGCATCAGCAGAGCAAATCGAATCAGTTAAAGGCACAATTGCGTTTCTTAACTACGAAGGCTATATTTTTGCTACCCCAAGCGCGACTTTTTTATTAACTGAAAAAGGCTTTGATCACGCTTTATGCCCAAAGTTTTAAACATTAAGTCAATACATTAGCCTATGTTAATTAAGATTAATCACAACCAACACTATATAAATAGTACTCACTAAAAATAACATTACGACGACCAAATAGACTTCTAATAACTATTAATAGTTAAAAAACCTTCAGTAAAAAACACGTTTAGTTATATTTAGCTCACTAAACGTGTTTAAAAACATAAAAACGCACACTTATATTTACATTAAATTTACAAAATAAAAATATTAAACATGCACGTGTAACCAGCTCATTTGTTGTTAACCATCACATTTTTGTTTTCAACTGGATAACAAACAAGTTTTTTTATTGACTTTATTGCACTTATTGGGGGTTCTAAATATTTCACGCAATTTATTGGCATTGATTAAAATTCACTCTAGATTTTGCTTTAGCAATTGGGTACTGATTATTTGCCAAGATTTTTATGAATCAAACATGCAATTAATCATTAGTTTTACATCAAACAGTCGGTAAATTACCTATGGTAGGAAATAAAGATGAAAAAATGTAAATATGCAGCATTAATTGCCATTGCCATCTATGGCCAACACAGTATTGCTGAAGTCGATGAACTGACTATTATGCAACATACCAATCAAGCAGCAAAAAAAACGACAATCGGTGCACAAGCCGATACTCATTTAAAACTCTCTAAGCAATTTGTAAATATTCAAAGCCAAGTAATCAGCCATACAATCAGTCATCCCGGTGCTGATTATATAAAAGTACATTTTAGTCGGGTGCAACTCAGTGGTAATGCAAAACTAGTCGTCAGAAACCAAGATAACACTGAACGATACGAATATAGTAGTGACAACATGAATGCTGCAACAATTGATGATGTTAAAGGTGATGACGGGGTGCATTCGTTTTCAGCTATGTCGGTCTCTAATGACAGCGTTATCATTGAATATTACCCCGACCCTACACTCAGTAAACAACAAACCCAGTTTGGCATTATTGATAGTTATTTTTATGGCACCGAAAGTGATATAAATACGAATACAGAGTTAAATAATGGCAATGAACCAGCGCTATTATCAACCTGTGGCGTTAATGAACGAAAAGATGTGCAATGCTGGGCTGATTCCCATCCAATAGAGTTTGACCGAAGCCGACCTATTGCGCGCTTAGTGATCGGTGGGCGCAGTTTATGCACGGGCTGGCGCGTTGGGAGTGATAATAAATTATTTACTAATAATCATTGTCTTGAGACCGCATCAGAACTTGCCTCAACGGAAGTATGGTTTAATTATCAAAATAAAAGCTGTAATGGCTCAACTAAAGAAACTGTCGTAAAAGTCACGGGGAATGAGTTTTTTAAAACCGATTACACGCTCGATTATACTTTGTTCAGTGTTAATGATTTTAGCACTATCGAGCAATTTGGTTATTTAGGGCTAGATGTACGAAACGCGCAACAAAGTGAACGCATATATATTCCACAACATGGATCCGGTAACCCCAAAGAACTTGCAATAGAGTCAGATCAAGACAATGATGGTTTATGCCAAGTTAATGCTCCTTCAACAAATGGCCGTGGCAACAACACAGATATAGGATATTATTGCGATACCATTGGTGGCTCATCTGGTTCGCCTGTTGTAGCTGCATCAAGCAATCGTGTTATTGCATTGCATCATCTAGGTGGCTGCTACAACAAAGGAGCTAAAATAAGTAAAATTTGGCCTCAAGTAGCCAGCTATTTTAACGGTACTGTGCCCATTGGCGATAATGATGGTAATACCCCTCCTGCGCCTACGGCCCGTTTTGAATACAATTGTGATCAATTGCAATGTAACTTTGATGCTACTGGTTCCAGCTCTTCGAGCACAATAACTAATTACAGCTGGGATTTTGGCGATAATCAAATAGACAGTGGCGCAACTGTACAGCACACCTTCACTTCTACTGGAAACTACAACGTTTCTGTAACCGTTCAAGATAGCAATAACAACACCAACACACTAGCTCAGCTAGTCAGTGTTTCTGATGGTACGTCATCTGACATTGAGTTAAATAAAGGCCAAGCATTACCAGGTCTTAATGCAACAAGAAACCAAGAAAGTATCTATTTTATTGATGTGCCAGCTGATGCCAATAATATTACGATGAGCATATCAGGTGGTAACGGCGATGCAGACCTATACGTTAAGAAAGGCGCTAAGCCCACCACTTCAGACTATGACTGTCGGCCCTTTAAAAATGGTAACGAGGAAATCTGTACAGTTAACCTAGGAGAGGGTCGCTATTATATTATGCTCAAAGCCTATAGCAGCTACAATAATGTCACTATCATGGCTGATTATAAAAACAGTACACCACCGACGGGAGATAGCACAATTATTACCTCTCGCGCCTATGGATTTCCCGGTTTTTGGCAACGATACAGCTATCTGGTTCCTACAGGAAAAACATCTGTAACAATAAGTACAGCAGGCAGCCAAGGAGATATAAGCCTATATGTAAATGCAGATGGTGCAGTCACGCAAACAAAGTATGATTGCCAGTCAAAAAATCCCGGCAGCAACGAAAGCTGTACTTTAGCAGTTAACGCTGGTCAATCGTTACAAATCGGGTTACTAGGGATAGTCAGTTATGACTGGGTTAAACTAGTCGCTACTGCACAGTAAAATAACATTACTCCCCTTGTACAAAGCACTTCAGCGCCCTCTGAAGTGTTTTTATTTTTTACTAATTTAGATAAAGCCTCACTCTACAACTTAAAATTTAATATATTTAGTACAGCTAAACTGAGGCCAGTAAATACGTAAATAAATAAGTGAGTTTTACGGTTGGCTCAGAGGAGAAACACTTTAAAAAAACAAAAAACCACGTTGGCTTAGCCTAACGTGGTTTTGTCTTTAATCGTTTATAAAAACTATTATAGAGAAAGGTACTCTTTAGCGCGCGTCAGGTTATGAGAAACCATTTCGCTATCAGCGATTTGTGCCGCTTCGTATAAATCAGAAAGACCAGCCGTATCATTGTTTGCCATCATACGTGACACACCACGGTTGCTTAATGCAAATGACGTTAGCTCGCGAACTTTCATACGTGGACCATTACTTTGCTTTAGTAATGCAATTGCTTTGGTACAAATTTCATCTGCTTGTGCATAATTTTTTGATTTCACATTTAATGCGCAGTTATTAAATGATTGTTCAACTGGCTGAGACGCTGCCGCATTATCAATAATCATTAATTTGTAATCACTTTGATCAGCCATAACAGCCGCTGAGCAAGTAAATAATGAGCCAAGTGCGATGGTTTTGATTAGTGAACGTTTCATGATTATATTCCTATTTGGTTTGAGTCGTGTCATGTCGGCTCTGTTGCCGACAACTGAACTTTAGAGTGTTGGCTCAATTTCGACAAACGATAAAACTAAACCCGATAAGTGAAGAAAATTAACTTATAGACTTTAGTCTAATAAACGAACTGATATTCTATTTATTAACGGCATTAAATTGTTCATATACGCCTGACAATGAAATATTACTGGACTTGTACGTAATCGCTATTAGTATTGAATACAATACTAGTTGTGAACTTTATAATTAGTTTCAGCAACTTAATTATATAAATTAGCTGCAAATATGCTTTTAAGCTCTTTCTCGTCGTAACAACCTGAAAATAAGCAATTGACGATGAATTCCATCTGAGCAATAGGAAAGCTTTAAAGTGTAGAACATGATGAAAAGGTAAAAAACATTCGTGGCTAAAGCGCACTCCTACTTATAGGGCCAAAAAGCTCAACAACAATTTAAATATTGCTTTTAATTTAGATCACTGATTTATAAAAACTTTAACGCTGATACTCGCCCTTGTTTTCTCGACCAAAAAACGCGCCAGCAAGCTTAACGCCTACGATAATGCTCTTGTAGCTCGCAGTAAAATTTTTTCGGGCTAAAACTCAACCTACAATTGAATGCATTCATAGTTATGAGTTTTTAAGCAGGCTTTTCTTTTAATGAATGATTAAGTTTCGCAATACTTAAGACAAGCTACCCGAGAATAGTATGATTACCATCATTTCATCATCCAAACCTATAAACTCCCTCGCCTGTATGCCATAATCTAAATAATTCATGAATTTAGTAACTTGGCGGTATTGCAACCGCTTCAAGCTAACTTAAAGGGTTTTTAAATGGCTTATCAAGAGCAAAATCAAGCAACAATCTACTGGCACGATTATGAGACCTGGGGGGCGAGTCCGCAAAAGGATAAGCCGAGCCAGTTCGCGGGTGTTCGTACTGATCTTGATTTAAACATTATTGGTGAGCCGCTGATTGAATATTGCAAACCTGTGGCTGATTATTTACCGCATCCTGAGGCATGTTTGATCACCGGTATTACTCCGCAAGTGGCGATGCAAAAAGGTTTAGTTGAGGCTGACTTTATTGCCAAAATTCATGCTGAATTTAGTGTGCCGAATACCTGCGTGGCCGGTTATAACAGCATTCGTTTTGATGATGAAGTAAGCCGTTATAGCTTTTACCGTAACTTTTACGACCCTTACGAACGCGAATACAAAAACAATAACAGCCGCTGGGATATTATAGATTTAGTGCGTGCTTGTTATGCACTGCGCCCTGAGGGTATTGAATGGCCGTTAAAAGAAGATGGCAGCCCAAGCTTTAAGTTGGAACATTTAACGGTTGCCAATGGCATTGAACACGCTGCGGCACATGATGCACTAAGCGATGTAACCGCGACGATTGCTTTGGCTAAACTAATAAAAGAAAAACAGCCAAAACTGTATAACTTCTTTTTTAGTTTGCGCGGTAAAAAAGCCTTAGCTGAGTTAGTTGATGTATTTAATATGACGCCGCTGGTGCATACTTCATCACGTATTCCTGCGACCCAAGGCTGTACCAGTTGGATTGCCCCGATGAGCTTTCATCCGACTAATAAAAATGCAGTAGTGTGTTTTAACTTAACCGAAGATCCACAGGTATTACTCGATTTATCAATTGAAGAGTTGCGCACCCGCCTTTATACCAAGCGCAGTGAGCTTGCCGATGATGAACTGCCTGTTGGTTTAAAACTGGTACATTTAAATAAATGCCCTATTTTAGCGCCTGCTAAAACCTTATTACCTGAAAACGCCGCCCGCTTAGGCATTGACCGCGAGCAGTGTTTAAAAAATCTTGCGATTTTAAAAGCCAACCCAAGTCTTCGCGATAAAGTCACTGAAGTATTTAACGATAAGCCCGATTACGGTAAAACCACCAATACTGATTACATGTTATACGACGGCTTCACCAGTCATGCTGATAAAGCTAAATTTGCCATTATCCGTGATGCCAGCCCAGAGCAATTAGCGGGTATGAAGTTGGATTTTGAAGATAAAAAGTTTGATAACTTATTGTTTAAATACCGTGCCCGTAACTGGCCGCAATCGCTTAATCAAGATGAACTTGATCAGTGGCGTCAATATTGCCAAAACAAATTAATGCATGGTGAAGATCAACCATCGATCAGCGCACAAGATTTTATGGTTACGCTAGAAAATCTCGCCCATGAACATGACGATAATGAAAAAAATCTGACTATTCTAAAAGCGCTTTATAACTACGCACAAAGTATGTAGTTTGCAGAGATTTAAAGCCGCGAGAAAAGTTTTCGCGGCTTTTTGCTTTAAAATTCAAACTCTAGGGCAAGGCGAAAACTGTGATCTTTACCTTGTTGACTCAGCTCGGTCACAAATCCTGCTTCCCACTTTAGTTGTCGCTTCGCTGAAAATCGATGTAGCCCAATAAAACCTGGACCAATACCAAAGAAGTCTTCTCCGGCGTATAGCTCTAATGCAGGCTGAAACTCAGAGCGAAGGCGATAGCGATACTGTGCGCGAAACTCAGTTTCCCATTCGTTTTTAATATCACCGCCCCACTCGTAGACTAAAAATGCATTCATGGTGAGACTAGTCCGGCCAAATTCTTTTTCCCATAAAAAGCCAGTTGTGGCTTCATAACTATCTTTGCCTTCTTGCATTTCAAGTTCAAATAAGGCGCCCCAGTCAGCCCACAGCCGCCCTTGCTCAACCAACTGCCAACGTAATTCTAATTCGTAGGCTGAGAAGCCAAAATTACCGTTGTCATCGCGTTCTCCAACCGCATAACCTTCCAAACTCATGGTATCGTTAAACGAGCCACCTAAGCCAACTCGTTGGGCTAAAATATTGCCCTTATCTGTTTGATGAGAGATCAGACGCCATTCAAATTCGCGCTCAAATGGTAATACATAAGGGTGGTAAACTTTATCTACAACTATTCCATCGGCACGCACATTAAACGATGCCATGAACAAAATCGAAGTTAAGCACCACGCGAGAATAAATCTCATGATGGCTCCTTTTGAGAAAATTGCCGAGTAAATACTATGCTGGTGCCAATAAAGGCTAAAACCGCAACTAGATATAGCCATAATGCAGTTTTGCTTGGCGTTGCCTCATAGCCGACTAAGGCTTTGAGGACACGGCCTAACTCTGAGTTTTCGACTAATACTGCACGCCAATCAAAGTAGTTGGACGTAATATTGATCAAGTCAATTTGGCTGGCCAGATCTAACACTATGAGTAGTTTTGCCGAGACATTAAAAGCCAATAACAACATCAGCGGATACACACCAAATCGTGCTCTAACACTGTGCAGTAAAAATAATAGCAACACACCAAAACTACTACAGATCCCTATTCCCAAGGATGTCCCTATAAGCAAGGGTTTTGATGTGTCGGTGTTATGCCAAAAACCAACCAGATAAATAAAATAGTGACTCAAATACAGCGCCATAACCGCAACTATTGCAAGCAATGCGAATAAACGCCGCTGTTTACAACTTACTAGTGACGCAACATACACAATGACGCACAACAACATTTGACTAAACTCTAGACCGCGATGATCAAATAACTGGCTCAACCAAGCTGCACTTTGTACATAAATAATACTACACAGCAGCCCAACAAAGGCGGTCACTATCAGCACGCGCTGGTTTAGTTTTAGCAATGACTGTAACAGCACGAGCAAAATTACGACCGGTAACAGCTGATTTATACTCATCAATAAACTAGTTATCAGCATCAGTCTTTCCTTCTACTAATACTGCACCACGGGCTGTGTTAGGTGAAAACTCGCCAAAAAACTCATAACGCCCAGGGCTCAGTGGCCCGATATAAATCACACTACTACGATTTGGATACAGCACTTTCTCTCGATTTAAATCAAAGCTGTCAAACTCTTCTGGCGTACTATCTTGATTTTCAATTAAAAGTTTTAGTTTAGTATTGGCCGGAACGATGATCTCCGCTGGATAAAAAAGGTGATCTTTTAAAATTAATTTATATTCTTTAGCAAAACACGAAAACGGTAATACGCTAAATAGCAGCAGGCTGATAAACCCTAACCAGTTATTCACTCTCTGCTCCTTGCATAAATTCAACTCGCACTCGCAAGCCGCCTAATTCACTGTCGGCTAAAGAAATACTTGCACCATAAATTGTTACTATATGTTCAACTATCGCCATACCTAATCCGGCACCTTGCTCTCCGGAAGGATGTTTATCACCTCCAACACGGTAAAAACGATTAAAAATTCGTGCTTTATGGGCATCATCAATGCCAGGACCTGAGTCATCAATCTGCCAACCATACGCACCTTGTTGATTGTTTAAGCGGATCACTATGTTACCACCACTGGGCGTGTACTTTATGGCATTACTTAATAAATTACTAAATAAGGTTGCCAAGGTAAATTGGTCACCATTAATAACATAATCATCGCCTTCAATACTGATCATATGTTGTTTTTCATCAAGTCGTTCGTATAGCTGTGCAACCACTTGTTGACTGACCTCTAGCACTGAAATTGAGCTAAATTGTGCCTGCCATTGCTCTGGATAGGTGCGTCCCAAAATCAACATTTGCTCAACAATATTACTTAGTTTATCGATACCTTGCGCCATTGCATCAAGCTCCAAGCAACCATCACCTTGTGCGCGTAGATTATGAACATTTATTTTTAGGCTACTTAGCGGGGTGCGTAATTCATGGGCAGCATCTGAGGCAAAAAAGCGCTCTCTTAAGTAGGCACTTTCTACACGTTTAAACAGATCATTTAAACGTGAGATCACCGGTTTAATTTCGTATTCATTCACTTGCCAATTAATGGCAGTAAAGTCATTGGCTTGTCGCGTTTTTAATAATGTTGAAAGGCGTGTTAATGGCCTCAATCCTTGTTTGACAAATAGACTGATCAACACCGCAAGCAGTGGCACACTCCAAAGCAAAGGTGTCATTGCTGACAAAATCATGGTCTCGCTAAGTTCATAACGTTTACTCAGCGGCTCTGCCACCAGCACTTGTTTAGTGCCTTCGGTTAAATGAAATACGCGCATTCGCTGTCCGGCAAAGTTTTCGACACTAAATCCGTTAACCCTTGAGTTTTGCTCCAGCTCAGCTAATGATTTAGATGCGCTAAGCAAATTGTTATCTTGCCAAATTTGAAACAGTAATCGATGTAGATCACTTCTTAACACTGGCTTGTCGCTGTGTATAGGTTGCTCGATCAGTACATGAGCAATGGTTTGCAATTCGTTATCAAGTAGCAGCTGGGCCTGGCTCATACTTTCGCGGTAACCTTTACTGAATGCCAAAAAGCAAGTCAGGATCACCGTTGATAAGATAATCAGCGTTAGTCTGCGTTTAATTGACACTAACGTTTACCTACCACATAACCTATACCTCGTAAGGTTTTAATTAGATCTTTAGGGAGCTTTTTGCGCAAATGATGGATATGCACCTCAATGGTATTTGAACCGACTTCTTCGCCCCATTCATATAGTTTGCTTTCTAATTGTTGTTTAGACAATACACGCCCTTGGTTTTCAAAAAAAGCCTTTAGCAACATAAACTCTTTACGCGGCAGGTTTACTGGTTGCTGATCAAGTGTGACTGTAAAAGCGGAGGTATCCATTTCTACATTTGCTACATTAATAGTACTTGATTGCGCATGAGTTACGCGCCGACTAGCGACTCTTAAACGGGCAAATAATTCAGCAGGATCGAATGGCTTAGCTAAATAATCATCAGCACCTAAATCTAGCCCTTGTACTTTATCATCAATACTACCGCGTGCCGTTAAGATTACTACTGGTAAGTTAGGGCGATGCTTTTTGACGTGTTTTAATACATCAATACCATCGCCATCAGGTAGCCCTAAATCAAGTACAAGTAGTTCGATCTCGTCATTTTCGAGCCATTGCATGGCTGATTTTATACTAGCACAGTGCTCAACACTGTAACCTTGTTGACGAAGTGAACGACATAACCCTTCAGCCACTAACTTATCATCTTCAACCAGTAGTAAATGCATATTATCTCTTAAGTTTTTTCTCGACTTTTGCCAACAATTGGGTGATCTCTTGCTGGCGGTATAAATCCGCTTTTGGCCTATCAGGACGTGCAGGAGCCTGTTGAGCGGCAAGTAAATGTGTTTTTGCCTTTTTGTATTCTCTTTCGTCATACAAAAATGCCGCGTATAAGTAATTACTATCGATACCATTTGGATTAATAGCAAGCGCTTGGTTAAATAATTTATTCGCTTTGTCATCATCACCAAATCCAATTGGCCAACCCGGTACTTTACTATAAAGGGTCGCTAAACTGGTGTAAGCAGAGCCTGATAACGCATTGGCATTAATTTCTATGGCTTGCTCTAACTGTGCTTTAGCATCTTTTGCTAATCCTAATGCACCTAAGCCGCCTTTTGCCCCAGCATAACTAGATAGCACAATACCATACCAAATATGGCTTTGTGCCTGATCATCATAGGTCTTTGCAAACTCAGCGGCCTGCTCTGATAACTTTTCAAATGCATTGAGCTGCGCTTTATCTACTAATTCATAATTCACAGTTGCCCAACTTGTTTGCACCTGAGTTAATTCGCTAGCAACATCAGCATGCGCTGCACTGGTTAAAAATATCCCAGTTAACAAGCAGCTAGTATAAAGTAGTTTAATCATAGTCATTCACCTTTATCAATTTTATCTGCAAAAAAACTTTTAATTTTAGGAAGTTGTTTTGCAATTGCGTTATCTACTAAGGATGGAAAAGCACCATTTAGTTTGACAAATAAGCGTTCTGGGAAGCCAATGTAACTGCGTGAATTTCCAGATTTCAATAATGAAATAAGCGCATCTGCCACTTTATCAGGTGGATCCATTGTATTGCCTAAAGCTTTATTCATCGCGCGTACTTGCACTGAATTGATATTTGTATCAGTTGCTCTAGGTGCTAAATATAATATTTTTACATCACAGTGACTGAGTTCGCGGGCCAGCGCTTCGGTCATTCCTCGTAAACCAAATTTACTTGCGCAATATAAGGTTTGATAAGGGTAACCAATACTACCAAACGATGATCCCACATTAACAATTGAGCCTTTTTTAGCTAAAATTTGTGGTAAAAATAGTTGGCATAACTTAATTGGCACCGACAGATTAACGATCAGTAAATCATCTATTTGCTGCTCCGTCATTTCACTAAAACCTTGCATCACATTAATGCCAGCGTTATTGATAAGCATTGTTGCACCGCCAAGTGATTTAGCATGTGCAAGTAGTTTTTGGCGAGTCTGTGCTGATGTTAAATCACCAATAAATATCTCACAGTCTTGGCCACACTTAACCTGTAATGCCTCTAGTTGTGCTTGTTGGCGACCAACTAACAGTAAACGCCAACCATGCTGAATCAACTTTAATGCCACGGCTTGACCAATTCCGCCTGTCGCACCTGTTAACACGCAAAGTGGACGGTTCATGCAGTTTGCTCCAAGTCGCTACTTGCAAACTGTGGATCTGTATCTAATTCACGAAAAATATTGCCATATAACTTATAAAAACATTTAGCGGCATGCACAATCGCTTGTTGATCTGCAGGAGACTCTATTTTATTCATCAGATCTTCAAAAAACTTCACATGCTCAATATCCAAAGCTCCATGAGATGTTAAATAGCTAAATGCCTTTTTAGGTAATCCGGTCATATTGGCTATATTACTTGCCGCATTATCGGCTAACGCAATTGAAGTACCTTCGAGTACATGCACCATGCCAAAAAATGCCAATGGATTACCACGATTAATTGTATCGTAGGCATAAGCAACCATTAACTCGGTGGCAAATTTGGGAGCACTTTGACGTACTTGTTGTTTATCAAAACCACAGGCTGCAATATCATTGAGCACCCACTCTTGATGACCTATTTCTTCTTCTATATATTCCGCAACAGCCTCGCGGATCCACTCTTGTTCAGTCGATAATTTCGCGCCCACGGCCATCATTAATGGCACCGTATGTTTAACGTGATGATAGGCTTGAGCTAAAAATGAAGCATACTCAGTTGTGCTTACTTGCCCCTTGAATACTCGAGCAATGATCGGTGCAGCCAGTAAATACTCGCGTTCTGCTTGGGTTTGTGATTTTAATGTCTCGAAAAAATTGCTCATAATATTGCCTCACTGTACAGTGCTGTTAGTTGTGCATGATAATAGTTTGCTATTGCTTGGCGTTTAGGGCGGTTATTACTGGTTAATAATCCCCGCTCTGCAGTAAGTGGTTCAGCTAAGCGATGAAATGTTTTAATTTGGGCATATTCAGGTAATTGTGCGTTAATACCTCTACAATGCTCCGCTAATACCTCATCAGTCATATTTACTGATGCATAAATAAGTGCTACTAAATGCGCTTTACCTTCACCAAAGACAACAGCTTGTTGTACTTCACTGTTACTGAGTAGCAAAGATTCAGGCCACTCAGCGCTGATGTTGCGCCCAAAACTAGTAATAATTTGGTTTTTTAAACGCCCCTTAATAGTTAACCGACCTTGTTGTTGATCAACCAAATCACCGGTTGCATACCAACTCGTTTGATCATGGGGTTGTTGACCTAAATAGCCTAAAAATAAGGGTCCTTTAATAAATAGCTGCCCGTCTACCAGTTTGCTTTGCAAGTGATTTAACACCCGCCCTGCACACTCTATGTCATCATCATTTGGCGTGTTTAAGCTCACCACTGATGAAGCTTCAGATAAGCCATAACCTTGATAAACTGGTAACCCTAAACTACGCGCCACAGTGATCAATTCACTGCTGACCACAGCGCCACCAACGGCAATAAATTTCAGGCTCTTTGGTACTGTCCATCCCTGCTTGGCAAACCAGACTAAACAGGTCAATAATTCCGGCACCAAAATAAGCGTATTCGGTTGCACACGATCAATGGCATTGATCAGTTGACTGGCATCATTTAATTTTGCCCCAGAGAAGCCTAATTCTGGTAGTGTCATAACATGCACTTCACCTGCGGCTAATAACGGTGCAAAAACCCCTGCAATGTTTTCAAGTAATACTGGCAAAGGTAATAAACACAGATGTTTTGGCTGTTTTATCGCTATTTTTTTATGCAATGAGGTCGCCACTTGTAATTGACTTTGTAAAGATAAACACACTCCCTTTGGCTCACCGGTAGAGCCTGAAGTAAACGTCACTTTTTGGGTATCTGTAAAAAATGTTGTAGGGCTCGACGCGCTTACTTTATAGATATAAAGCGGGTAGCGGGTTAACACGCTCAAGGTCGCAATACATTCTAACCCGTCAAGTTCACAGGGGGTGTCGCTGATAAAATGCGAAACGCCGCTTTTATTCACGCTATTAGTTAGCTGTTGTGGGCTAAAAAAGGTCGGCAGCGGAATGCTTACTTGTTGTAACTCAATCAATGCAAAGTCAACAATTAACCAAGCAGGCGTATTGTCCATTACAAACGCCACTGCTGACATATCAAGCGCTTTAAAGTCGATAATTAACTCTGCCACTGCTTGCATCAGCATCTGTTTACTGATCGGCTGCATTTGTTGGTCATGATGATCAACAATCACAGTATCAAGCGCTGCGTGTGGTAATTTCGATAAAAACCCCATTATGCCTCCAATTGCGATGCTAATTGGCAACTCGCTTGATGATAGTGCTGTTTAATATTAAACAAATGAGGTGTGTTTATTACGCAATCATGAGCAGCCGCTAAATCAACCACACACAGTGTTGGTTTATTTTCATAATAAGTCCCCCAATCTGCTGGGTTATCAAGTGCCTGACTATTGGCTAATGCTATTTCAGTGCAATTAACTCCGAGCATTTTTAATAATGCTCTAACCTTTGCAGTGGCACAAAATACCAAACGTTTTGCGCCAATTTGATAAAGTGCTTCATTCATTAGTACAAAATGAGCGAGAGTCGCTTTGCGATTTGTTGAGCATAAATTACCAAGCTCGTAAATATCTTCCCTCGGTACATCAACAAAGTATTCAATCGGCTCTGGTAAGTATTGCTCGATAAAAAGTGATTGAGTAGCAGCTCTAAGTCCCAGCGTGCAAGAATCAGCGGCAATACTTAATTGGCATAACACCGGCATAAACTGCTTAATATTGGCGCCGTAAGCTCTGGCAAAACTCGCTTTAACGACTTGCTCTAATTGCACACGAAATGGCATGTTTGCATTTGCACACACATAATCATGTGTGTTGGTAACAGGCAAGTTAGTAACTTGAAGTGATTGCATAGTGTTCGCTCTTTTTAGACTATGGGTAAAATCTAACGAGCAAAACTTAAATAAACCTTAAGAAAAATTAATTTTTATAAAAAAACCCAAACAATGTTTGGGTCAGTGATTACGTAACTGGAGATTTCAGGAATAATAAGCCACATCTACCCGCTAATTGCGGGCTTATGCAAGTAAATTTAAGACAGTTAGCGTTTAATTTACTTGCTGGAGATAGACTTATTATCCGACGCTCTGATTATCTATTTTTTATGTAACGCTTCGATGCGCGCCAATAAGCTTGATGTGTCAAAACGCCCACCACCAAGTGCTTGTACGTCAGCGTAGTACTGATCAACCGTCGCGGTCATTGGTAAAGTGGCACCATTATTTTTTGCTTCATCTAACGCAATACCTAAATCTTTACGCATCCAATCAACAGCAAAACCAAATTCGTACTCACCTGCCCACATGGTTTTGTAACGGTTTTCCATTTGCCATGAACCAGCCGCACCTTTTGCAATCGTCTCAATGACTTTTTCGCCATCAAGGCCTGCTTGTTTGGCAAAATGTAAGCCCTCGGCCAAGCCTTGCACAACGCCCGCGATACAGATTTGATTAACCATCTTACACAACTGCCCAGAGCCAACTTCGCCAAGTAACTGGCTAAAACGGCTAAATGCCGCCATAACTGGTTGTACTTTTGCAAACACTGCTGCGTCGCCACCAGCCATGACTGTTAATACACCATTTTCAGCGCCAGCTTGACCACCCGATACTGGCGCATCAATAAACGCAATATCTTTTAGTGCCGCATTAGCGGATACTTCGCGCGCAACTTCGGCTGAAGTCGTGGTGTGATCGACTAAAATAGTGCCTGCTTGCATACCTTTAATCACCCCGTCAGCACCATAAACGACTGAGCGTAAATCATCATCGTTACCTACACACATAAATACGATATCTGCATGTTCTGCGGCTTTTGCTGGCGTTAATGCCACCTGACCTGCGTATTTTTCTGCCCATTGCTGTGCTTTTGCTGTGGTACGGTTATACACGGTTACTTGATGACCGGCAGTTGCTAAATGACCCGCCATTGGATAACCCATTACACCTAAACCGATAAATGCGACTTTCATTGACATAAAATTGACCTATTTCAGTGGTAACTTAAAAAGATAATTTGATTATCTCAACCGAACAGTAAAAAAGCGAATGAAAAAGTCTTCATTAAATTTCTTCATGGACGAGACAAAATAGGTAACCTATGGATAGCATATATCAATTCAGTGCCCCGCTTTATAACGGCGAAAATTTTGCCTTAAGTCAGTTAAAAGGCAAAACGATTTTAATCGTCAATACCGCCAGTAAGTGTAACTTTTCGGTGCAGTTAAGCGCACTCGAAAAACTATATCAGCAATATAAAGCACAAGGGTTTATTGTGTTAGCATTTCCGTGTAATCAATTTGACTACAATGAGCCAATAGACAACATTGATATTAAAGACTTTTATCAACAACAGTTTAATGTTAGTTTTCCTGTGTTTAGTAAAGTAATGGTCAACGGCCCTGATGCTCACCCGTTATTTAACTATTTAAAAGCACATACCCGAGGAATTGCACAAAATCGTGCTATAAAATGGAATTTCACCAAGTTTCTAATAAACTCTGAGGGACAATTGGCGGTACGTTATGCACCGCGCACTAAACCCGACACCTTAAAACAGGTCATAGAGAGTAATATTAATGATGCAACTAACGGTAGCGCTTTTCAGTTCGCAAAAATATGAACATGCATCTTTTGATGCCTGTTTAAACAATCAAACACGCATCAAATTAACCCGTTTTGAACAATCTCTTGATGCGAAAAGTGCCATACTTAGCCAAGGCTTTGATGCTGTATGCGTATTTGTAAACGATATCGTTGATAAAACGGTTATTGATCAGCTTGCTCAATTCGGCGTGAAATGTATTTTATTACGCTGTGCTGGCTTTAATAACGTTGACCTAGCTGCGGCACATGCCCATAACATCAAAGTATGCCGAGTACCCGCTTACAGTCCTGAGGCAGTTGCAGAGCACTGTGTAGCATTAATGCTTACCCTCAATCGCAAAACTCACAAAGCCTATAACCGTATCCGTGAAGATAATTTTGATTTAAATGGCTTGCTTGGCTTTAACTTATTCAAGAAAACCATTGGTATCATAGGCTGTGGAAAAATTGGCTTGGCTTTAGTAAATATACTCAATGGCTTTGGTGCAAATGTATTGGTTTGCGACCCTTATGCAGTACCAGGTAATTATACAATTTGTGATCTAGACACTTTATTAAGTCAAAGCGATGTGATCTCTTTACACTGCCCGTTAACCGAGCAAACTCATCATATGATCAACGAACACGCTTTTGCCAAAATGAAGCAAGGGGTGATGCTTATAAACACTTCCCGCGGCGCATTAGTTGATAGCAAAGCCTGTATTGGCGCACTTAAAACTAAAAAATTGGGTTATTTAGGGCTAGATGTGTACGAACAAGAGTCAGAACTATTCTTTAAAGACCGCAGTGATGAAATTATGCAAGACGATGTGTTTTCGCGTTTGGTAAGTTTTCCAAACGTACTGGTCACCGGCCACCAAGGCTTTTTTACCAAAGAAGCATTAAGTGAAATTGCGCAAATCACCGTAAATAATGCACTTGAGTTCGCCAATAACCAACCACTAAGTAATGAAGTTAAATAAGGGGTTGATTTAGGTGCTAGGTGCTAGGTGCTAGGTAAAAGTTTAAAAACTAAGTGTTGTGGTCAACTAATTCCGGACAGTAAATTAAGTTTTTCTTCTGCTATAGCAGATTGAAAAAAGTCACAACCTTCATCCGGCCTTTAAAAAGGCCTTGTCAAACTTGTATGGGTACACAAACGACTCTGGGGGTATAAGACACGCCCTCCTTGAGGAGGACTCCATTAGCTATAGTGACGCAAATACATGTTGGTTTCTTGTAGCGCATTTATAAACTACGTGCTTGGAAAGGTCAGCGAAAAAAGCTAACAAAGCCAGCCAGAGGGACCAAAAAACCGCCGCTTCGCTCTGGTTTTTCAACTAACGCAGACAGCCACTCTAATTGAACAAGCAAAACTGTGTCACTAAATTTACTCTTTTAGGCTAAAATATATCTTTTGCTACTTGGTTACTTTCACCTCATCCATTAAATGGGTCATTGTCACTATTAAACCTAAATTACATGCATGACAATAACTGCATGATGCAGTTTTAAATTTTTACTGAGTAGTTTGATTCTCATGCAAGTAACTTTTCACAGTTACTCATATTCGCTCTTCGTTTCCTTCCTAAATTATCACAATAGCTTTCATGTGACGAAGGTCTTCCAACAGCGCCATGGAACACGCGGGTAAATTGCGTTGTGAGTTTTAACCAGTTCTCAGGGCTAATATTGACTCGATCTAATAAAGAAAGGGATGTGTTTTCAATGTATCCTCGCTTATCTTCTCGCATTACACGACCCGTTAATTCAACAAGTTCAAGATACGATTTAAGCTCAAACGGGAGTCCTTTTGGCATTCTTTGGCGTGGCATCCCTGCAAAACGTAATAGCTTTTTAGGTTGCTTACCTGTGGTTGCACTTTCAATTCGTTTTTGCACACTGGTATGAATTGATTCTTCTGGCGTGTTGGCTATTTTTGCTCTTATTGGGTTTAAATCAACATAGGCCATACAGGCTGCAAGTGCTGCTTCATCTAGTAGAGCTTGTGATTTAAAGCGACCTTCCCAGAATCGGCCTGTGCAGTTATCTTCTTTATTGGCTCTGCGGGCAATATCTTCATTTAACAACCGCATAAACCAGCTAATACTGGATAACCGCTCTCGATATTGCTCAACCGTTTGATTAAAAAAGATGAGCTCTGATTTACTTAATTTTTCACCTTGCAAATATTTTTTCGTCAATAACGTGCCTTTACACAGCTTATGCCAGCGTAGAATAATGGCTTTGTCATTAAGGCGTTTGGCTTTTTTATCATCAACATACAACACTAAATGTGTGTGATTGCTCATCACTGCATACGCACACACATCAATGCAAAACACCTTAGCCAATGCGAGTAGTTTATCTTCTACCCAGCCTCTGCGGTGCTCATAGGACTGACCTGTAAAACGGTCTTCACCGCATAAAAAAGCACGGCGTACACACCGTGAAATACAATGATAGTACCTTGTATCAATCAAACTTACTTGACGCTTTCTTGCAATTGCCATGGAACACCCTATTTGTTTTTTATACTAATTTCTAATTTAAAGCTAGTAAAAAATAGGGGAAATACAAACTTTAGGGTGGGTGTCATCTTTGTTCTCTCATCGAAAAACTCGAGGAGCTTTCTATATGATTATCAAATCTTGACTTCAGACATTAAAACTCCTGAACGCCTGCAATTGGCAGGCTTCTGACTGTCAGGTTTAGTCAAGTCCTGTTAATCGAATCTGACAAACAAGCTTATACATATAAGTATCTTAAACACTGGCACTTACATTTTACGGATAGCATTTATTTTATTAATCTTCTTAATAACTCCTGACTCAAAAAGTTGCTGCGCGCTGGACTTGAGCAATTGAGTTTCCTCAAACGTTATATGCTCTTTAATGATTAAGTTTGCATAGGTAATTTGCAGCCGGTTTATTGCACGGCTTTTCTTTCTGCATTCAAAGCACTTGATCGCATGTGCATCAATCCAAAACTTTAATTCTTCAAACCAATATTGCTGCTCTTTAGCAAAAAATATAAACGCTCTATGACAATCGACACATTGCTCTTCTATATCAACATAGAGTTGCCTTGGATATAAACTGTCACATTGTTTTTCGATAACTGCGGGGATTGCCGTCTCAGGAAAGTAGCGAACACTTTTATACCACCAAAAGGCATTCTCGATTTCTTGCTTTGTATAACTATTACCAGAGAGGATTGGCTCGCTGCCATATCTTGGGTGGTTTACATAATTGGTCATTTTAGCTATTTACCCAGCACAATGAGGGTTCCTAAAACACCTGCAGCCACACCGATAATAAAACCAATTACCCAGCAGATAGTATTTAGTTTACTAAATAATGCAGAAGCAATAGCGTCTTCTTCTGCTGAGCCGCTTACTGACAGTTTACTGTCATGGGTTTGGTCTACTGTTGGTCTTGCTGGCAGTTCGCTGTCTGCAAGCTGCTGCAAAGTCATTACAACCTGTTCAGGATTAACATGGTCGCCATTTGCAATCGTTATATTCTCAATAATGCCACTGCAGTCGGCCAAGACTTCTAAAGCGACTTTTTCAGTTTCAACATCAAATAACACATCACCGGCATAAACGAGTTGGCCTTCACTAACATAAAGTTTAGCGATATCTGCTGTGTGTATTGAGTCTGGAAGCGTGGGTACTTTAACATCTATGTTCATAATTCCTCCTTGGATATAATACCAATCGACTTAAATATTTAACCATTCTAGCGAGCTAAATGGTCAGTAACTTAAAACGATTGGTATAACACTATGTATTAACAATTAAAACTAAAAAACTGACAACTAAATTATCAACCAAACGCGACATTAGCGAACACGGCGGTCATCAGTATCGGACACACATAACGTATGTACTGAGCAAACCAATAACGCATGCCACTTGCAGCCTCATTTAATTGATTACCACGGCGCCACAACCACCCTACAGTGATAAAGTAAAATAAGCCCATAAGCGGTAATTGATACTGAGTCAGTACCATGATCACTAAACCAAATAGCCAATCAAAATTGAAAATAATCAACGATGACGCGGCTAAAACCGTTAAGCTCACTAAAAACGTCGCTTTTTTACGCTCTACTTGATGGTTTTCAACTAAAAAAGCCACTGGAATTTCAGTTGATGAAATAGTCGATGTGAGTGATGCAATCGACATAAGTACAAAAAACAATAAACCAACCAATAAGCCAATTTCGCCCATAGTATTAAATAACTGCGGTAGAATTGCGAAAATTAGTTGCCCTTCTCCCACTAATTTTCCATCACTAAATACTTGCACGCCATTGTGCTGCGCCACGTAAATTGCAGGAATAATTAATAAACCAGCTAAAAAGGCAACCCCTGTATCAAGTAACGCTACCGACGCGGTTAACCGCGGCAAATTAGCATCAGGCTGCAAGTACGAGCCATAAATCATCATACAACCGACACCCAGTGACAGCGAAAAGAACGCCTGCCCCATTGCCGCAATAATTAAACCTGGGTCGAGTATTTGGCTAAAGTCTGGCACTAAATACGCAGCAAAGCCTTCACTTGCGCCATCAAGCGTGGCTATATAAGCAATTAGCACAACGAGTAACACTAATAGCATCGGCATTAACCGTCGCGACCATGTTTCTATGCCAGATTTAACACCTTTGAGAATAATACTCGCAGTGAGGATCAGCATCAGTGGTGTAAATACAAAATTACGCGCCATCGAATCCGTGTGTAAAAACGTACTGACGGTGGTAAATCCAAAAAAGCTAGCAATGGGTTCAAGGGCATAAGCAAGCATCCAACCTGCAACAATTGAGTAAAAGCTCAGCATCACAATCGCACCGGCTAAACCTAAATAACCAGCAGCAGCGCCTACTTGCGGTGCTTGCTCTTGCCATGCTTGTCTAAGTGCTTTAACCGGATTAGCTTGCGCTTTATGACCTAAGTACAACTCAGTGTATAAAGCTGGCAAGGCTAAAAAAAAGATAACTATAAAATAGACTAGTAAAAACGCGCCGCCGCCATGATTTGCCGCTTGCGTGGGAAATCCCCAAATATTACCTAATCCAACTGCAGCGCCAGAAGCTGCTAAAACAAAGCCAAGGCGGCTTTGAAAACCATCACGCAATTGTGCCATACATCTACAAATCTGTTATTATTTTTCATTATTGTGAATTAAACCATATTTAACTCTCACAGAGTAATAAATTTGCCTTGGCTTAATTAACCAGCGCACAACCGCACAAAATATAAACATGTTTGTTCTTTTATCACTTTAATTGTGGATTTTATGCCTGCGTTATTTTTTCAACAGCAACTCGTTATCACCAAACACAGCGTGCAGCCGTTCAATGCGAATACTATTTTATTATTTGACGCCCAGCAGTTAAATGTTGATGAATTTGATTTAAACGCACTATTAAGCCCATTTGAACTGACGGTTATAACCCGTAGAAAAAGTTACAAAGCCAAGCAAGAATATTTAGCCACTCGGCTACTGCTTAAGTATTTGGTAAAGCAAACGATGCCACAATTTCGTGAGCTAGCAAATAACCATATTAGCTCTGAATTTGACCAGCAAAGCAGTAAATTACTGCTACATATAACTGACAGTGACACTGTATTGCGTAGTTGTTTATCCCACTCTAATGGTTTTGTGGGTGCTGCATTAAATGTAGAACGAATTGAATTTGGTTTTGATATTGAAAAAATAAACCTGAAGCGTCCATTTGCAAAGCTCGCTAAGCATTTTTATCATCTTGATGAGGTAAATTTAATAACGCAAGATCAGCAAAGTGCAGAACGATTTTTTAGAATATGGACCTTAAAAGAAGCACTTGCCAAAGCCACCAGCCAACCAATTGCAAAATTACTCAGCCCCAATGTATTTACTGAACTTGAGCGAGCAAATTTAACAGCGCTGAGTTGTCAATATCATGAGTTTGATATCAGTGTGGTAAGTGACAAGAGCACTGACTGGCAGTGCTCTGTGGTAAATTCTACCGCCCAATTACGCGGCGTTTTGAACTTCTAATAAACGGCTGTGGATCGCTTGCACAACAAAGTCTGACTCGCTCTGCTCCACTAAAAAGCACAGGTTATGTTTACTTGCGCCATGACAAATTAAGCGAATATTAAAATCGCTTAATACATTCATTAAGTTAATTTCTTGCTGACGTAATTGAATTTGTGAACCAATTAATGCCACTAAGGTTAAGTTGTTCTCAACCGACACGTGGCAAAACTCCGCTAACTTATCAAGGCATTCTTGATCAAGCTCAGGACGCGAGGCATTTGGCGCATTATCTAAAGTAATTGCAACACTTATCTCTGAGGTAGTTACCAAATCAACCGAGATATTAAACTCACTTAAAATTGTAAACACGTGAGCTAAAAAACCACTAGCCAAAAGCATTTCGGGGCTTTTTAAGGTTAACAATATTTGATTTTTACGCTGCGTGACAGCACGAATTCCGGGGATTTGTGATTTCTCACGTTCGATCCAGGTACCACCACGTTCAGGCTCACGGCTAGAACCAACAAACACACTAATATGGCTGCGGCTCGCAGGTAAGATAGTTGCCGGATGTAATACTTTCGCCCCAAAGGTAGCCATTTCGGCCGCTTCATCAAAACTTAAACGCGCAATCGGCGTAGCCTTAGCACATAAGCGCGGATCGGTGCTAAAAATGCCCACTACATCAGTCCAAATGTGCACGCTCTTAGCGTTTATAGCTTCGGCCAGTAATGCCGCACTATAATCTGAACCACCACGACCAAGTGTGGTAGTTTGACCATGCGCGTCACTGCCTATAAAGCCTTGAGTTACAATAACCTGTTCAGCTAATAACGGAATTAAATGCTCTTTTGCGGCCATTGCTGTTGCAGCTACATCTGGGGTTGCTTTAGAAAATTGGCTGTCGGTTTTTAATACCTGTCGCACATCAAAACGCACCGCATTTAAGCCATTTAAACGCAGTACCTGAGTAAATAAATAGGATGATAAACGCTCACCAAAGCTCAATAACTCATCATGTTGTTGCTTTGATTTTAGTGGCTCACTGGCAAGTGACTTAAAAGCTTTAATGGTTTCATCAAAGCCATGAGCTAAATCAGCATCCAATGACAGCTCATTTAAAATAGCTTCTTGAATAGCAATAACGCCAGCAATGTTCTCATTGCGCTCATCTGCTGATAAATCTTTTTTACATAAGGTCACAAGGTGATTAGTCACTCCTGCGCTGGCACTTACGGCCACTACTCGTACGTTGTTATCGGCTACAATAATTTCACTGCAACGGCTCATCGCTTCAAAGTTAGCCACACTGGTGCCACCGAACTTTGCGACTACGTAGTCTGATTTTTGATTTTGTGCTGACTGTTGCAAGTTAGTTGCAGCTAATTGGGTATTCATGTCGTCTCCTTTTGTGGCATTCATACCACGATAAAACAAGAAGAACTTGGCAAGGGGGTGCTCGATAAGAAAAGTCCACTGCCAGAAGCTCTCCACCTAATTGGTGACAGTTTTGAGGATTCAGCCCCATAAACCGAAAAGCCACTGTGACGTCCAGTTGCTTTCCTCGGCGAGTACTTCCCTCCTTAATGATTACAGGCATACGTCGCCTAACATTAAGTACCTAAGTACCGCACCTCTTCTGAATGTTAGATTAATTACGTAAATTATTAGCAATTAAATAACAAAACCCGCTATTAAGCGGGCTTTGAAAGTTATCGTTTAGACGTCTAGCTGTCAAGTTGTTTTAAATAATAAAAGCAATTAAATAAAACTACCTGCTAAATACGATCCCATATAACCAATTGTATAAGCGATTAATAAATACACCGACATACGTAAATAACTCATGAAGGTAAGCGCTTTTACTTTACTCATAGCGATAATACCGGCAGCCGAGCCAATAATAAGCATGGACCCACCCACTCCAGTTGCATACGTAAACGACAACCATTGTTGTGGACTCATCACTATTTCAGCTTTAAGTAACGCAGCCGTTAGTGGTACGTTGTCAACCGCAGCTGATAATATACCCATTAAATAATTAGCGTATTGTGCTGGCATTAACTCGTAAAGATGAGTGAACTTACTGAGCATACCGACTTCTTTCAGAGCGCCTACAAGTAATAATACGCCAACGAAGAACAGCAAGGTGTCGTATTCTATTTCGCGAATATAATCGATGATTTTTTTATTCACATCTTTTTTGCGCATTAAAAATTGCGCTACTAAAAACATCAACGACAAACCAAATAAGAAAGTTAACAAAGGCGGCACATGATAAAGCACGCTTAACGTTAATGTCCCGACAATCGTTGATAAGAAAATCACTGCAATAGTGATATCTGTTTTCTCAATGCGACGGTCCTCTTGTTTGGTAAACTCAACTTGGCCGTTGAGTCCAAATGACAGCATAATGGCCAATAGCGCCACGCTAAATAACGCAGGCACAACCAACAATAGCAAGTGACCAATGGTAACTTTGTCATCAAGGAAAATCATCAAGGTAGTAACATCACCGGTAATTAACGACACTCCGCCCGAGTTCACACTAAAGATGATAAGCGTAGCGTATTTAATTAGCTTTTTCGGATCGAGTTTTAACGACATCACCACCGCAAGGGAAATTAATGTGGCTGTGATATTGTCTGAAATCGACGAAAATAAGAAGGAGAACCCGCCAATCAAAAACATCAGTTTGCGTTCGCTAATAGCACTGGGCATTATCTTATGCACAATATTTTGGATAAAACCTTTGGAGTTCAAATAGGCTACAAAGGTCATTGCAGCCATTAAAAACAACCAGAGTGTGGCAATCTCTAAAATATTGTGGTCAAGTTGATGTTGTACGTTTTCGGGGCTTTGCCCGTGAAGCGGCGAGATAAATAAGATAATCCAGCATAAAGTACCAAAGAAAAGCGTGGTTTTGGCCTTGTTTACATGGATAATATCCTCTATAACGATGAGCACGAATGCTAGCGTTATCAGGGTTAGGATAATTGCAGTTACCATGGTGTTTGAACAACCTTTATAAAAATGTAAAAATTGTATGTTATGAGCCGCAGGACGACACGGCGCGCAGTCTAGCACCAAAGAATGTGTAAAACTATTGTCAATTTGCTTTTCTACGACTAATCGCTGAGGCCTAACAAGCCGGCTTTACAAGATAAATTAGGATTTTTGGAGTTTTATGATCCCAGCTAAAAAGTTGCTAAATACCCTAACAGAGCACTGGGGAATGTTAGAGCTGCTATTTAAACGTTTTAAAATGGCTGATTTCAGCCTAAAAGACGTGCAAAATGCGATCAAACAAAAACAACCTACGTGGTCAAATGAGCGCATTTACAAAGAAACCAACCGCCTTCTAAACCAAGATATTATTATTCCCTTGGCTAAATCGTCACAACTTGAAATTAACCGTGCAATTGCAGATTTTGCCACTTTTTTATTGCAGGAAGAACATTTAGGCTTGGCGCAAGAAATTAGCGTGCTGGTTGAAGATTTAGCCCGTTTGGGTAACCGTTTAGACAATGCCGGTAGTATTGAAGACTACGACGAGATGCGCCGTTTTAGCCGCATTATGGATGATCGGGTGCGTAAAATAATGAAATTATTTGCCCACAACGAAAATGCCATTTTAAATATTGTAGAACAAGCAAAAGCTAATAATGCGGTGCAATCATTACAAAAGCGTTATCAAGCGGTGATTGAAGCGTTTGATGAATACATTGAACCAATGCTTGAAATGGTTGATATTCGTGGCGATTTTCATGCTTGTTTTAATACCATCGAAACACAAATCAGTACGCAAATTGAATATATTGAACGCAGCGGTAAAGCTTATCAAGATAAACGCATGCTTGAACGATTACGTACCCGAATTTTAGAAATGCATTTAGTTGGTCGCGAAAGCCTGCGTAAAAGTGCCGATATGCTAATGCCACTGCGTGAAGAGTTGCGCCGTAATAATATGATCACTCGTCAAGCAGCTAAAGTACTTGGTTTAGTACGTAAAAATGGCGTTGATAATATGCTCAGCGCCGTACAACCACATTTTGTCTCTGACACGCAGCGATTCTCATTGGGGCAACAGCGCCATATGGTCGCTTATATGGCTGCACTTGTTGAGTTTGAACACAGTGAATACGAACTTCCTGATCAACAAGATGTGCCTGCTTTTGTTACGCCAAATATTCCAGATTACAATAATGTTAAAGCAAACTTTAAAAAACGCTTCAATGCTAAACGTAAAAAGCCACAACCATTATTGACCTTTTTAGAGCAAAGCTACCCAGACCTTGAAGCCGACGAAATGCTGTTTTTATATCAAAAGCTGGTAAGTGACACCGATATTGAAATCAATCAAAGTGATGAAAAAATGCGCGTGAAAATTGCCGGGCAACATTTTTCTCTTTTCCCTTTTAATTCTAAGCCTGTTGACCTTCAGCAAACACCAACAGTGGATGAGTAACCGTTATGACACAGATAAATTTAGATGAACTTAGTCATCTACAAGCAATTAATAAAAAATTAGTCACCGGCTATCACATTAGCGAACAAGACACCGTAATGTGGCAAGAGCTTGATCAACAAATTGATCATTACCGCGCATTATTCAGCGCCCTTGGCCACGATTTACAACATGACAGCCGTGGTTTTTATTACTTTGCCAGTGATGAAAGTACACCCAATATGGGGAAAATTTCCCGCGCGATTGCCTTAACCATTTATATCTTAATTGAGCACTATGCAAACTCAGGTAAAGACCCAATGCGTGCCTTATTTGATGAAGTGAATGATTTAGAACTGATGCAAACTTTAGTGCAAATGAACAAGCACTTATTTGATCAACTCGAAATTTTTTCAGGATCAGACCTACGTAAAGACGTGTACTTACGCATGATACGACTTGGCCTTGCCCGTGAAGTAGAAGGCGGCTTTATGCTGCAAGCACCTATCTACCGTTATATTGATGCCTTAATGGAAGTAAACGAAGAAACCTATATTGGAGAGGACGAATAATGAAAAACCTATACGGCCTCAGTAAGCTGGCATTATTAAACACCGCCGGTTATGCCAAATGTGTGATCCCGCTTGATAAAAGCAGCTCAATTTGTGCACCAAATAACACCGGTAAAAGCTCGGTGATCAATGCTCTGCAATTTCCGCTTATTAATGATTTACGCCTAACAGAATGGGACGGTCATGATTTAGACGAAACTCGTAAATTTTATTTTTCGTCAGATCAATCCTATATTTTACTCGAAGCCGACCTGCCCCATGGCCCGGTGGTGATTGGTGTAGCTGGGCTTGGTAAAATTGCCGGTTACGCACATCAGTTTTTTTGTTACCAAGGCAAGCTTGATCTTGAGCAGTATACTCAAGGTAAAACCATTATTAAGTTCACTAAGCTGTTTAATCATTTAAAAGAGCAAGGCTTTAACCCTATCGAGCTTAAAGCGCAAGAGCTCAACGCACTATTAACGGGTGGTGCCACGCCATTTGATGGCGACATTAACTTAAAGATGATCCCGCTTAACAACGTGCAAGATTCGGCAATTTATAAAGAAATTTTCCGCCGTATTTTGAACCTGCATAAATTAGGCGCTGCCGACGTAAAGCGCTTTATGTTACGCGTATTTGAACGCCACATGTCAAACTCAAAGGTCGATTTTTATGAAGTATGGCGTCGCTCCTTTGATAAAGTAAACCGCGCAAAACGTGAGCTAAAAGCACTCGAGTCGATGCAAGAGCCTATCAGCGCCCTTAAATCTATGCTTGAAAACCAAACCGTACTCAAAGGTAAATTAGCCGCATACGCCCCCAAAATTGACCAAGCATTAATCGATTTTGATAGCTACCAAGAGGCGCAATTGAGCGAGCTTAATGTTGCCCTTGAAGACATTGAACACGAAAAGCACGAGTTTGAGCAAAAACAACAACTTTATGTACAACAATCGCGCGATATTGAACGCAGGCAAACACAAATAGAGCAATGGTTTTTAGACTTTGGTGCTCTAAAATCTGAATTTGAATTGGTTAACATGGCAACCTTAAAAGTAAGCCTTGGTCAATTAAAGCAAGATTACGAGTCACTATCGCATTCTATCAACAGTGCACAAGGGCAAAGCCTGCATACTCTTGATTACCGTATTAGTGAAACACAAAAGCAGATCAAAAGCTTAAAGCTACAGCTTAAAAATCTTGAGTTTAATTTATTTACCCGTATGCGCGAGGATTTATCACTTAAAGAAGTTGAAGAGATCTCGCGTATTCTAAACCCTGACATTCTGTCATTTGCCACCACCAGTAATGGTGATATAGATATCACTGACGAAGATGCCTTTGGTGCATTTTTAGAGCAATTATCAGATAACGTGAAAGGCGGCGTGCTCACCCTGCCAGGCGCGACCATCAAGCTGAAAAAACTCTCACCGGTGCAGATGCAAAGCGGTGAAAATAAAGAGCAACTTACTGCGCAACTCAACGCTCTTGAACAGTCACTCAATGAATTTAAGCAACAGCGTGATGTGGCCGCAAATGTGGCCGACAAACAAAAAGAAAAAGATGCCTTATACGATGAACTCATGGCAGCAGAAAGCGCACTTAAACGCTTTGAACAATTCCAGGTTATGCTGCAATCTATTGATGCACAAACACTCTTAAAAGAGCAATTATTGGCTGAACGCGAGCAAGTTGATAGCTACTTACAAGATATTCAAAATAACAGCGGTTCAATTAGTGATCGACGCTCGATTATTAAATCGAAAAAAGATTTAATTTCACGCCAAGCCGAGCGCCTTCGCCAAGTGAAATCTGAACGAATTGACCACACGCTGGATTTATATAGCGGTAAAGTCACCCCGTATATGATTGATGTGCAAATTGACTTTGATAATCTCAGTGACTTAGTTCATCACTTTAATAAAGATTGCCAAGAGCTGCGTAATTTTGATATCAACGTTCGTAATACCTATTTGCATATTTACAATGCCGGTATTACCAAATTTGATAACGAAAATGACGAGTTTAGTAAATACCAGAAATTGATTGCCGCGTTCCATAATATTGATAACGAACGTGATGCGGTTGAACGCCAAGCCCGAGTTGCACTCACAGAAGTAGCCGCGACGATTAAGGGACTGCGTGAAGATTTAGACAGACTGCGCCGTGAAATGAACAGCTTCAATAAAGGCATTAGTCAGCATCGTATTTCAAACTTACAAGCATTTAAAATTAACGTGATACCACGCAAAATGTTGGTTGATAGTATTGATACCATCATCAGTACCTCAAATCAGTTTGAACAAGGTGATACGCTGGATTTACTCAGCCAAGAACCCTACAGTGAAAGTGCTGTCAACGAAGCAAAAGATCACTTAATTAAACTTGCCTCTGATAAAGCCGGTTTAACCCTTACTGACTTATTTGATATTCGCTTTGAAGTAGTAAACCGTGCAGGCGAAACCGAGCATTTTGAAAAAATTGATTCGGCTGGCTCAAACGGTACGCGTATCACCATAAAATTATTATGCGGCATGTTGTTTATCCGCTACTTATTAAGCGACCAAGAGCAAAACTTATACCGCATCCCGATTTATATTGATGAAGCGGCCGATATCGATCCGCAAAATCAAAAAGCAATTATAGAAACCGCACTCAGCTTTGGCTTTGTGCCAATATTTGCCTCGGTGAAACCACAAATTAGCTGTGATTATATTGTGCCAATTCGCTCCGTTAAAGACGGCGCCCAGAACTGGGTAGATGAAAAGGATTGGATAGAAGTAGAGCATGAATAAGACAATAGCCACGTTTGTGTAAATTAATGCATCATTCAGTCAAGGACGACTAGACTGATCAACATCTACTTTGTACACAAATTACAGGTAAAAAATAACATTTCCTTGAATTAATTCTATGTTATGTTATCAAACGAATAGTAATTAAATTTGCCAAGGAGCAAACTCCATGAAAAATATACTAATTGCAGCTGCTGTATTACTACTAGCAGCGTGTGCAAAAACGCCTGATATTGACTACGACAAATCTGTGGACTTTGGTAACTACAAAACATTTGCTTGGTTTCCACAAGCGACCTTGGCTGACGCTGGTAACTATCAAATCAGTCCATTGATGGAAAAACGTGTGCGTGAAGCGGTAAATGCACAATTACAAGCAAACGGTATGACACCTGCCGATGAAGCATCAGCAGATGTATTAATTAACTATCATGCCTCTGTTGATACTAAAGTTGACGTTGATACATTTAATGTAGGTTACGGTGCACGTTGGAACTACTGGGGCATGGGTTATAACACGCAAACAACAACCCATGAATATGATGTGGGCACTTTAGTGATTGATGTTGTTGACCGTGCCTCTAACCAGCTTGTTTGGCGTGGTGCTCGTGAAGGTCGCCTTCAGAAGAAACAAACACCTGAAGAGCGTAACAAAGCAGTACAAGAAGCCGTTGCAACAATTTTAAGTGGTTTTCCACCAGAAAAACTAAAATAGAGCTAAATTATTAAGGGCGTATAGAACTTTCAGAATTAAAATTTGTTCAATCTAGGGGCAATTTAATCGCGGCGCGAGATTTGTAATCGAGCGGGATCGATAACTGCTCCTAGGTTATTCAACTAGCTTACATCCATGTAAGAATAAGTAAAAATCGAGCAAGGTTACGGCGTCTTGCTCACGCCCTTTACTTACATCAATGTAAGTGACAAAGAGTCAATTCCCCCTTGTCAAAATCTTTCATGCAGAGCGTATTTGGCCTTTATGCTGCGTAATCGCCTATTCATTGGAACAACCACACTACATAGCCTTTGCCTTGCCTAAATACCAAACATACTGCAGCAAAATCAACCACGAAAGGTCTACACGCCCTAGTCTTTTTTATATTTATGCAGTAAATCTAGCGGTATATGGCAGTAATCATCTGGATGATTAGTTAGTCGGTCTTGGTGCTCAGCATCACTGGGGACATAATTTGTTAGCGGTTTAACCTGTACAGCTATTTTGTCGGCATCATCTCGTTGGCTGATATAATCGCTTGCTAACGTTAAGTGACTTTGCTCTTCACTATAAATAGCCGTGCGGTATTTTTCACCCACATCATCACCTTGCTTATTAATACTGTATGGGTCAATAATTTCAAAGAAATAATCAATTAGTTTATTAACCGTAACAGCATCAGTATCAAAAATGACTTTGACACACTCTGCATAACCATCGTACTCACTTTGTGTATTATCACTTGTACCATTAGCCCGCCCTGCTTCTGTAATAACTACTCCGGGTAAGTGCTTCATAAACTCTTGCACGCCCCACAAACACCCTCCCGCAAAATAAATAGTTTGCTGGCGAGCATAAAAGTTAGCTGGTTGTTTTTCATTCATAGAGGGACCTAATATATTTAACAAGCAAAGACAGTGTAATGCTTTCATTTTAAGAATGATTATCAAATGCAGTTTTTTCGAATTAATGTACAATAGCGCCAAAAATCGTGACTGTTTAATTTTGCTATTTTATCACGCTATAAAAAAGTGTTACGACTTTAATTTATAGCGCAATCGCACATAAAGAATATGAGAAAAACAACATGAACCGTACCTCGCACCTTATCATACCCTTAGTACTTGCCAGCATATCAAATGTTGCTTATGCGGCAGATGACTCTGAAGAATCGACAACCATTGAGCAAATAACAATCGAGGTATCACCTACAGCAAATACGTTACCTGTGGGTACCTTTGACTCACCTATATCAAATTTAGAGTATGACCCTCGTGTTGATTTGCAATCGCGTAACATGGCAGAAGCACAAGCTGATGTTACTATTCGTGGCGGTATCTTTGAAAACACCGGTTTTAGAGTCGGCAGTGCTACCTTACTCGATCCGCAATCAGGCCATTATTTTGCAGAAATTCCTATTGCACCACAAATGCTCACTGGCGCAAGTGTATTGACCGGTGCTGATAATGCACTTTACGGTGTAAATAGCTCAGTAGGTACTGTGTCGTTTGGTTGGAAGCCAATTACCACTGGTGGCAGTGTATCTGTAGGTGTCGGCACTAACGACTTTAATTTACAGAGTGTTCATGCTGGTAAAAGTATCCCTTTAGATACAATCGCCGATTGGCGCCTAGGTTTTGAAGGGGAATATTCTCATTCACAAAGCGATGGCTCAATTGATTTTGGCGATCATGATTTTAATCGCGCTACAGCTCGTGTGCAATTAACGAGTGCAGATTCACAAACTGATTTATTTTTTGGCTCACAAGAGAAATTTTTTGGCTGGCCGAACCTCTATACCCCATTTGGCGTGAATGAAACAGAAGACTTAGAAACGCAACTGTTAATGCTTAACCATAAACAAAGTTATGCAACAAACAGTGAGTTTGAAGTATTAGCTTATTATCGAAAAAATAACGACCATTATATTTACTCTCGTGAAAACCCAAGCGCGTTTCAAGCTTTTCACGAAACAGAAGTTAAATCATTCGCCATCTCTGGGCGACATGCTCAAAACGATGTGTTCTCACTAAACTACTCAGCACAATTTATTGAAGATTCCATTGAATCAACCACGCTTGAGAATAACTTTACTTCGCGTAACTATTATAAAATCAGTGTATTGCCAGAATACACTATGGCTCTTGAGAACAATCAGCAGCTAACAGTGCGTTTAGGCGCAGCCTTCGATGATACCAACCGCGATGACTCACAATTGTCGCTGATAGGTGATATCACATTCAATACAATTAATAGTAACGCCACTGAGCGGACATTTTATTTATCCTACGCTGAGGCCAGTCAAGTTGCAGGTTATACTGCTATTGGTGGCAATGACACTGGTGGATTGTTTAGAAGTAATTATAGCCTTGAGCGTGAAACCACCAAAAACTTAGAACTGGGTTTATTACTAGAACAACAAAGTTGGCAGCTTAATTCGGCTATTTTTTACCGCCAAGATAATAACTTAACTGACTGGACATTTAGCTTTGATTCAACCTCAGCGCGTTTTGCCGAACCGGTTGATATTGATACCGCTGGCCTTGAATTTTTAGCCACTAAGCAATTTGAAAATACTGAAATTATAGCCAGTTACACCTACCTCCATAAATCAGAAACCTATGGCTCGCCAGACGTCGATGCAAGCTTTTATGCCTTAAACTTCCCTGATCACCGTTTAACTCTTGGTGCTGTATGGAGCCCGACGGATATATTAGAGTTTCGGATTGATAATGAATGGCGTAAACAGCATAAAAATGCGCTGCGACGCTCTGATGATGAAGCCTTGTTTACTCAGCTGACGTTAAAAGTAACGCCACCGATACTGCAAAACTTCTTTATTACTTTAGCAGCAGATAACCTTTGGGATGAATCGTTTGAGGAAATTCCAGGCACACCTGGGCGCGGTGAGCAATACACACTAACTGCAACTTATAGCTGGTAAATAAAAAATATGTATAAAAACCGCATTTTTAAGATGCGGTTTTTTTATGTCATTTGTTCAAGCTCGGTAATTAATTGCAGCGCTTGCGCATTCGTTGTTCCACACACATCAATCGTCGCACTAAAATCACTGCATACTTTTGGCCGCCTTTCATCACCAAATAACTTACATAAATTGTTGTTATCTAACTGAATGCAGCGCTCTCCTGCTTTTTTGCCATTAGGCATCCCCGGAATCGGTGAGCTAATACTTGGTGCGATACAACAAGCCCCACACCCGAGTCGACACGCCATTGGTGATGTATTCATCTTTGCCCCTTTTGTAATCTATTTCGCTAATTTGTTAACTGTGTAATGACTTGTTACATCTTAATACGCCTTGTAAACACTTTATTCATTATAATTGCTGTGTCACCTAATTATGAGGAAAGCCCTGTGGCTACTAAAAAACAAATAATTCTACCTATTGCCGTATTAGTCGCCGGTGTAGGTCTTGCGGTTGCGTTTTCAGCAATGAAACAACCGCCAGAAGAAAAGCCAGCACAAGATACACGCCCTCTGGTATCAGTTAGCGCAGTTCACCTTGATGCAATTACGCTAGACGTAAAATCGTATGGTGTAGTAAAAGCAAAAGATCACACCCCACTGGTTGCGCAAGTAAGCGGTCAAGTGGTATTTGTCTCTGAGCAATTTGTGCAAGGTGGATTTGTCAAACAAGGCGATATTCTAGCACGAATAGATCCAAATGATTATGAAGCTGCGTTAATTGAAGCCCAAGCAGGCATGGCGCAAGCCAGCTCTGATCTAGAAATTGAGCGAGCGCAAGCTCATGTAGCACAAGCAGAGTGGGATCGAATAAAAGACGATTCAAATCAAATGATCCCATCTCAATTATATTTACGCAAACCACAATTAGCCGAAAAACTAGCGCGTTACCGTGCAGCACAGGCGTCTGAAAAACGCGCAAAACGTAATTTAGAGCGCACATATATAAAAGCGCCTTATGATGCGATTATTTCTGAACGTGCAATTAGTTTAGGCAGCGTAGTTAATCCTGGAAGCCAATTTGGCGCTCTCAGTTCAACCTTAGTGGCTGAAATTCGCCTTCCTGTGGCAGATAAAGAATTACAATACCTAATCGATAGCGGTATCGGCGCGAATGTAACACTCAGTGCAGACTATGCTGGTAAGCCAACTACTTGGCAGGCAAAAATTGTCCGCAGCGAAGGTGTTATTGATCAAAAAAGTCGTATGAGCTATTTAGTGGCGCAAGTAAATACACCTTATGCCAGTGAGCAACCGCTGCGCTTTGGCTCTTATATCAATGCGACCATTTCTGGCCGCGAGCTTGATAATGCGATTATCGTTCCTCATCACTTAGTGAAAAACGGTAAAATAGTGGTAATGAATGATGATTTAACTCTTTCGTTCAAACCTCTTAATATTATTAGAGAGCAAAATGGCATGGTCATCGCTTCACAAGGCTTAAATGATGGTGAGCAATTGATCACCTCGGCTTTAGATTTCCCAACCGAAGGCATGCAAGTAAAGCTAAATGACTCTGATAAACCTGCAGCTGCAACTCAACTTGCACTGAAAGAGGAATAGAGCATGACCATCCATAGCGAAAAAGGCTTAATTGCCTGGTTTGCTCGCAACCCTGTTGCAGCAAACCTATTAATGATTTTTATTTTAGTGGGTGGTATTTTAACCGCGTTTTCTATTCGCAAACAAATGTTCCCACAATTTGAAAATAACTGGATCAGCGTCCAAGCTGTCTACCCAGGTGCTGCCCCACAAGAAGTAGAAGAAGGCATCACCATCAAGGTAGAAGAAGCTCTCGAAGGCCTAGAGGGTATTAAACGGAAGATTACTTATTCAAACCGCGGTTATTCTCAAGCGTGGATCGAAATTGAAGAAAAATATGATACTAAAGAAGTGCTCGATGAAGTAAAAATGCAGGTTGATGCAATCAACACCTTCCCTGCAGACATGGAGCGTCCTATTGTGCGCCATGATAAGTTTGAGCAAGAAGTAATGATCCTCGCCTTATACGGTGACATGAGCAATTATCAGCTCAAAGAACTTGGCAACAATATCAAAGACGAACTGCAAGCACTGCCACAAATTAACTTAGTTGAATTTAATGGTGGCCTTGATTATGAAATTGGTATTGAAGTTAGCCCTGATAAACTTCGTGAGTATGGTTTAACTTTTAGAGACATTGCGAATGCAGTGCGTGCTTTTTCAGCCAATATGTCTGCAGGTCAGATTCGCTCTGAAAACGGCTATATTTCGATGCGGGTTGAAAAACAAGCTTACCGAGGTGATGAATTTGCCAAACTGCCATTGATATTACTACCTGATGGTGCACAAGTGTATTTAGGCGATGTAGCAACCATTAACGATGGCTTTGCAGAAGGCTTACAATACTCTAAATACAATGGTAAAAATTCCTTGTCGTTTGAAGTAAATGCCTCAAAAGATCAAGATATTACCAAAGTTGCAAAAGTTCTTAAGCAGTACCTTAATGATAAAGCAGGTCAACTTCCAGCGGGTGTTAAACTCACGCCGATTGTCGATTTAACCTACTACCTAGAGGGTCGATTAGACATGATGATCGACAATATGGTGTGGGGTGGTCTATTGGTTATGGTAGTACTTGCGCTATTTTTACCCCTACGCTTAGCATTTTGGGTGATGATGGGTTTACCTGTGTCATTCCTTGGCGCATTTTTAATGATGCCGATGGGCTTTTTAGATGTCACCATCAACTTAGCATCACTATTTGCCTTTATATTAGTGCTAGGTATTGTGGTTGATGACGCCATCGTCGTAGGTGAATCAGCCAGTGCTGAAATTGAAAAGCATGGCCACTCTCTTGATAACGTAGTACGTGGTGTTAAACGCGTCGCAATGCCTGCCACCTTCGGTGTATTAACTACCATCGCCGCTTTTTTACCGCAAACTTTAGCAAGTGGCCCTGGTGCTGCGTTTTCAAAAGCCATTGGCGGGGTTATTATTCTGTGTTTGATTTTCTCTCTGATTGAATCAAAACTTATTTTACCAGCCCACATAGCAGCAATGAAACACCGAGAACCAAATCCGAAAAACCCATTACATCGCCTCCGTAAAGTGATGGATGGCGGTTTAAAACGGTTTGTTGATAACTATTACACGCCATTTATTGGCCATTGTATTCATTATCGTTATACCGTAATTATTGGTTTTATTTGTGTATTAATTGTCAGTGCTGGGATGTTTGCCGGTGGTTTAGTGAAGTTCGTAGCGAACCCTAAAATTCCTCATGACTTTCCACGTATTTCAGTTGAAATGAACTTAGCATCGTCTGAACAAGCAACCCTAGAAACTGCGCAAAAAATAGAGCAAGTTATTATCAATGTTGATAAACAACTTAAAGAGCAATATGGCACAGCTATGGTACGCGATCTTTCAGTTAGCTTACGCGGACGTACCAATGCCAGTATCATGGCAGTATTAATTGATCCTGAGTTACGCCCTATCGATACCTTTGCATTGAGCGCACTATGGCGTGAACAAATGCCTCCTTTACCGGGCGTGAAAACACTAACCATTCAAGACAGTATTATGAATGGTGGTCGAGACGACGGTGATGTAAGCTTCCGCCTAGAAGGAAAGGATGCCAAACAACTAAAAGAAGTAGCAGCAAAACTTAAAGAAAAACTCAACACCATGGAAGGTGTGGGTGATGTAAATGACTCAATGCAAAGCGCTACAGATGAAGTACAGCTTGACTTAAAACCACTGGCGTACAGCATGGGTTTAACCCTTGCCGATGTTGCCTCACAAGTCAGCTTTAGTTACTACGGCCTTGAAGCACAGCGTATTCTACGTGACGGCGAAGAAGTGAAAGTAATGATCCGCTACCCTGAAGAAGCACGTAACTCGATCAGCGATATCGCCAGTGCTCGTATCATTACACCTAGTGGCGCAGAAGTACCTTTGGCTGAAATTGCCGATGTAAAACTGGTTGATGGTGTAAACCGTATTCGCCGCGAAAACTCAAAGCGTACTGTTAACGTATGGGCAGCAGTTGATACCGACCAAGTTGAACCTTTTGCCATTGCAGAAGAAATACGTGATGAGTACTTACCGGCACTACTGAAAAACTACCCAGGTGTACAAAGTAGTGTTGCTGGACGTATTCAAGAAGAAATGGATAGCGTTGCTGAGCAAGTGCGTGATTTTGCTCTTTCAATGATGATTATCTTCGCGTTATTGGCAATCCCACTACGCTCATACTCACAACCATTGATTATTATGTCAGTGATCCCATTTGGGGTTATTGGTGCCATGTTTGGCCATATGATTTTAGGCATGACAATGAGTGGCTTATCAATTTTCGGGATCATTGCTGTAGCCGGTGTTGTTGTGAACGATTCATTAGTAATGGTGGACTTTGTTAATAAAGCACGTGCTGATGGCGTAGCAATAAAAGACGCAGTAATGCAAGCTGGTGCACGTCGTTTTAGAGCGATTATGCTCACCTCAATCACTACCTTTATTGGCGTGTTACCGATTATTATGGAAACCAGCTTACAAGCTAAAATTGTCATCCCAATGGCAGTATCATTGGCCTTTGGTGTGTTATTTGCCACGGTGATCACGCTGATCCTGATCCCATGTCAATATGTCGCACTAGAAGATGCTAAACGATTAATTCGTAAATGGCGTGGAAAAGAAGCGCTGGTAGATGGTGAATCAATTCATAGCAAAGTGAATACTATAATAAACCGCTCACCTTTATAAAATTTGATATCCCAACCAACTAGCCTGAGCTGTATACAGTTCGGGCTTTTTTATGCTTATAATAACAATGAAATATAATTTATTCACATAAAATCAACACGATAATAATTTACTTTGTATTTTATCCACGGTAAAAGGAGTACATAAAACAAACTAAAAAACCAAGGAAGCTCATGAAACTCACCTCGAATATGTTTTACCACACTATTTTTATCACAGCTCTACTACTGCTCTCACACACTGCAATTGCAGGCGAACACGCGAAAGAAATGGATGCATTTATTGAACAATTTCATGGTTTCAAACAATTCAATGGCAACGTACTGGTCGCCAAGCAAGGTAAGGTTATTTTTGAAAAAAGTTATGGCTACGCCAATTTTGAATGGGACATCAAAAATACTGCCGAGACTAAATTTCGAATAGGCTCAATTACCAAGCAATTCACTGCGTTGCTTATTTTACAGTTAGCGCAGCAGAATAAAATACAGCTTGATGCTCCCCTTGCTACTTACCTACCCGACTATCGCCAAGATATAGGTAATAAAATCACCATTAGGCAGATACTTAATCATACATCAGGACTTAGTAATTATACTCAAACGAAGACCTTCAGAAGTGAATACAGTCGCAACCCTTACAGTGTAGATGAATTTATAAAATTACTGTGTACTGATGATTTATTGTTTGAGCCTGGCACGCAATTTCGCTATAGCAATTCAGGCTACTTTATTTTGGGCGCCGTGATTGAAAAAGTCACTCAACAACGTTACCAAGATGTACTGCAAGAAAATATTTTTAAACCACTCAATATGCATAACACCGGTTACGATTCGCATGCAAAAATAATCAACCAACGTGCATCTGGTTATAGCAATAACTTAGACGGTTACACTAATGCTGATTACCTAGATATGTCGATCCCTTATGCTGCGGGGTCAATATACTCAACCGCACGCGATCTCGTTAAGTGGGACCAAGCGCTGTACACAAATAAGCTAATAAATAAAGAACTAAAAAAACAAATGTACTCCGTATCTGAACAGCGTAATTACGCACTTGGCTGGGAAGTTAATCAGCTAGATGCTGATAAATATGGTAAACCATTGACACAAGTACAACATGGCGGTGGTATCGAAGGGTTTAATGCATTTATTAGCCGTATTATTGAAGATCAGCTACTGGTGATAATTTTAAATAACACTGGCGGTGCACCAATGACACCTATGACTAAAGGATTAACCAATATTTTTTATGGTAAGCCCTATGACGGTGCAACTGAAAATGTGGATAGCCAACTTTATCATGCCTTGCAAAATGGCGGTATTGCACAGCTTAAAAGCAAATATAATCAATTGGATGAGCAAAAAGTTCCGCTGCGAGAAAGAAGCATAAATTACTTTGGTTATGAATTAATAGCAATGAAAAAACTCGATGCCGCAATCGCAGTATTTGAACTAAATGCTGCTAAATACCCCGATTCTGCTAATACTCACGATAGTCTGGGTGAAGCGTATTTAACTGCTAATAAACCCGTACTTGCATTAAAAAGTTACCAGCGCGCCCTTGAATTAAACCCCGACAGTGAAAGCGCAAAGCAAGCAATTATAAAACTACAATAATTCTAAAAAGTCGCGTTATATTATTTAAAATCTGCAACATTAAACTCGCTTATGCTACGAACATAAGCGAGTTAGTAGTTTATGATTTCAAGTGATTAGTCATCAAGAACACTAGGTTCAAGTATACCTTTATCAATTAGTTGGCTTATCATCGTACGTGCTTTTTCTCTGCATACATCACGCAATAAACGCACTGCAGGCGTTATTGATTGGCGGCTTGGACAAATTAACCACAGCTCACCACAGGTATGCTGGTAATTATTCATCACTGTAACTACCCTATCGTTAAGTAGATCATCAGCAATATCTAATGCCGATTTTACGGCAAGCCCTTTGCCAGCAACACACCAGCGCCTTACTAAATCACCATCATTAGAGGCGCGCTTGCCTTGCATTTTTACTTTGTATTTTTTTTGCCCATTGGTGAACTCCCAAACATTATTGATAATATTTTGCAGCTGATAAAATAACCCTTGATGCTGTGCTAAATCATCTGGGTGCATAGGCGCACCATAGCGTTTTATATAGTCAGGTGTGGCGCATAACAAACGTGGAATATTACAAATTTTAAATCCGTAAACATTGGCATCAGTTGGCGAGCCATAACGCAGTGCTATATCCACCGAATCTCGGTAGAAATCCACGTTACTATCACTAATATGTGTGCGCAGGCTCACCTTCGGGTAACTATCCATAATTTCATCAATCCAAGGGATAACTAAATTACGGCCAAGATCAGAAGATAATGCAACCCTTAACTCACCTTCAATCTCATCATGTTCGCCTTTTAGGTTCTGCCGAGCTTGCTCAAGTATCGCTATTGCTTGCTCACACTGTGGGATATAGCGCTCCCCTGCGGCAGAAAGCCTTAGATGACGCGTTGTGCGCACAAATAGGTCTATACCTAATGTTGATTCTACCCGTTTGATAGCAGCACTGGCGGTTGCTGTGCGCATATCAAGTTTTGCCGCTGCAAGGGTAATACTTTTAAATTCAGCAACTTTCAAAATAAGTTTTAAATCGTCAATCTGCATATTATCTAAATATATTTGATAATGATTCAATAATTATGCTGTTTATCAAAAGTAATGCAAGCGCTATCATCTGCCTCATTCAACGGCTTTGATTAAATAAAGCTATTCGCTACAGGAACCAATTATGACACACCCGATTATTACCGACTTAGAAGCGCGTTACACAGCAAAAAAATATGATGCAACTAAACGTGTATCTGCAGAAGATTTAGCTGTGATCTATCAAGCTATGCGTTTATCTCCGTCATCAATTAATTCGCAGCCATGGAAATTCATTGTTATTGAGTCTGAGCAAGCAAAACAACGTATGCATGATACTTTCGCTAACAAGTTTCAATTTAATCAGCCGCATATTAAAACTGCATCACACATTATTTTGTTTGCTTACAACCCGAAATACACCAGAGAAGATTATGCAAAAGTGATTGACACTGATATCGCCAATGGCCGTACGCCAGCAGAAAATCGTGAGCAAGCCTTTGGCGCATACGCATTTGTTGACTTAAATACTGACGCATCTGGCAATAATGCCGCATGGACCAAAACACAAACCTATCTTGCACTTGGTAATACTATGCATGCTGTTGCGCGCTTAGGTATTGATTCAACACCAATGGAAGGCGTAGATAGCGCGCTAATTAGTGAACTTTTTGCGGATGAGTTAGATGGTTATATTTGTGAAGTCGCACTTGTCATTGGTTATCACGAAACACAAACCGACTATAATGCTAAGCTTCCAAAATCACGTTTGAGTCAAGATCAAATTATTCAAGTGGTTTAAGTTTTACATTACCGGTTAAGAAGAGCCTGTTACAGGCTCACTTAAACAAGCTTTTGGCATTATAGCCTCTGCTATGTGCTCTCTTTAGCAGCTCCACAAACAATTTTTTCTTCGCCAAGATGATATATATTATTTATTGCTACATAGGCGCCAGATACAACGCCTGTAATAGGGACTAATAATATCCCACTAATTGAATAGTAGGTATTGGTATCCTCAAAGCCATTAATTATTTTCAATGTCTTACGGTCAGAAGATATTTCACATTTATTGACTGCTGACATGTCCTTAGTTGGTACAACGATACAGCCTGATAACATCGTCAAAGTAAAACATATAGTCGTAACTAATTTCATCTTATAACATCCTCGTTTTTAATTGTCATATAGAAACCATAAAAATTAATATTTATAGATTGTTGGGTAACTATCTTATAAATACTTTACTAAACAAAGTATGCGCTCCACGCAACCTGTTAGTTAGTAAATAATGGTAAAAAATTTTTATCTAAGAAAACCGCTTTTTACAGGCTTGCCTCCATAACTCCCCGCAAACCTTGCACATATAAATCAAGCTTATAGGTTCAATTTTCACTAATAAACATGCACATCAGACACCACACTATGCAACCGTTTTATATTGAGGGAACTTTCCTAACATTCTCTTCAATAACAATATCATAGATAGGCAACTTACTTTAGCAGTGATTCTGTTAAAGAAGTCAAGTTGCACCCAAATAAAGAGATCAGCTTGAGTAGATAGCTACAGCGGTTAATGAACCTACAGCAGCCATTGAAGAAGTTGCGCATAGTGCAAACTCTACAAGTGATAATACTGAGGTTGCGGATAAAAGCACAATTAGGGCGGACTAAAATAAACAAAATCATCAAAACAATAGGTTCATTGGTTTCTGAGATCCAACACTCAGCAGCTGGTATTACGACCTTAGCCGCAAATATAAAAAATATAGAGTCAGTACTTGATGTGTATATAGCGATAGCAGAGCAACTCAATAACCTTGTATTTCGATTTACTCTTTAACTAATCCAAATTAAAAAATCATATAGTTACACGCTATTACGCAACTATAGGGTCAATGCAGCAAATGACGCTCTCACGTGAAGTAGGTACGGGCATCGCAGCAGGCTTCGACTTTATTAACTTATAGCAATATTGTGACCTCTTTTTAGCTATTTTGTATTTAGTTATAAAAAGAGGCTGCTCGAAGCAACAGCCTATAATTCTAACTACACTATCTAAGGTGCCCGCTTTCAACAATAGGCGTAACCCAATATTTTAATGGGGTGTATTGACACACAGGACTTAATGCCGTTTTAATTGTTTGCAGCTGCGCTAGTAATATATGCACCTCAAACTGATAAAAACTGCGATGCCCTTCTACTTGCTCGGCAATATCAAATTCACTGTGCTCTTTACTGTAGCCTTCAATGTTTTTTAAGTTAAAGCCGGTAATGCAGTCTATGCCAATTAATATATCAACCACTTCATCTTTTATGTTTGTGGGTACATTTAAGGTAAAAAGTAACTGTTCAGCCATGTTTTTTCTCCAACCAACCATAAAAGATAGGTAATAAATAAAGTGTTGTAATTGTTGAGGTAATTAACCCGCCAATAACCACAATCGCCAATGGCTTTTGAATCTCAGCGCCGGGGCCGGTGGCAAATACCAGTGGCAGTAAACCAAACATTGCGGTTGTGGCTGTCATTAACACTGGACGAAGGCGTCTGCTTGCGCCATCTAAAATGCGCTGCGTTACATTGGCAGAAAACATTTTCATTTGCTCAAAGTAGCTGATCATCACAATACCATTGAGTACCGCTACGCCAAGTAAAGCAACAAAACCAACCGATGCAGGCACCGACAGGTATTCATTACTAATAAACAGGGCAATCACTCCCCCCATTAACGCAAACGGAATATTAGCAATTATCAGCGTTGATTTAGATAACGATTTAAACGTGGTAAATAAAATAATGAAAATCAGTATTAATGCCACCGGAATAAGCACCAGCAAGTTTTGTGTTGCACGTTGCTGGCTTTCAAATTCGCCACCAAACGACAAGGTAAAACCACTGGGTAATTTTATGCTGCTATTAATTTTAGCTTCCAGTTCATTCACATAACTAACCACATCGCGGTTATCCACATTAACGCTTACAGAAGCAAAGCGCTTTGCTTTTTCTCGCTCTATTAACAATGGCCCCGTTTTAAAGCTAATATTAGCAACCTCTTCAAGTGGCAGTAGGCTGTTGTCGGGCATTAAAATTAACTTTTGTTTTAATGCGCTCATTGACGATAACTCAAAGTGTGCTGCGCTTTCGCCTTTTTGTGCATTAAACACAATTGGGATCACGCGGTTTCCTTCTTGCAGTGCCGATACCTGTAGGCCTTCTAATTGCGACTTTAAATAATCGCTTAATCCTTCGGTGGTTAAACCAAACTGACTGGCAACCTCAGGAATAAGTTTAATATTTACGTATTTACCCCCTTCAATAAGCGCCATTTGCACATCACTTGCGCCGTCAATATTAGTGGCAAGTGCAGTGATTTTTTCAGCTAATGAGGCAAGTGTCGCAATGTCATTACCGAATACTTTAATCGAAATATCACCGGTGCCACCGGTGAGCATTTCTGATACCCGCATTTGTATTGGCTGAGTAAAGCCAATATTTACCCCTGGAAATTGCGCAAGTGTTTGTCGAATATCCTCGATTAGCAGCGCTTTGGAGTCAAAACGCCACGTATCTTTTGGCGCTAATTCCATAAACACATCGGTTTCGTTTAACCCCATAGGATCAAGCCCGAGTTCATCGGAGCCGGTACGGGCAACAATTTGTACGATTTCTGGGGTGTTTTTTAGCAGTGTGGCTTCAATTTGTTTATCGATATCCAGCGAGGCTTGCAAGGAAATACTCGGCGATTTTTCCAGTTGCACAATAATGTCGCCTTCATCTAAAACGGGCATAAAGCTTTTACCAAGCCCCTGAAATAACACCCCACTGAGCACTAAAACAGCAACTGATATAACACTAATAGCCACCGGCTTTTTAATTGCTTGGGCAAGTGTTTTAGTATAAAAACCTTGTAATAGCGTGACCATTTTAGGCTGGGTTACGGGTTCATTTTTTAATAACAATGAGGCTAAAATTGGAATAACCGTTAACGACAACAACAGCGCACTTAGCATTGCAAACACGATAGTTAACGCCACTGGGGTAAATAACTTGCCTTCTAACCCTGTAAGCATTAATAGCGGTGAAAACACAATAATTATAATAATTGTGCCTGAGAACACTGGCGCCGCGACTTCTTTACATGCGCGATAAATAACATGCAGCCGAGGGAGGTGCTGATTATTAGCCAACCGATTCACTATGTTTTCAACAATAACTACCGATGAGTCCACCAGCATACCAATGGCAATCACTAAGCCGCCTAAACTCATTAAATTAGCCGATAAATCAAACTGCTTCATCATTATAAATGTCAGCAATGCCGACATAGGTAAAGACAAAGACACCACCAATGAAGAGCGAATATCACCTAAAAACAAGGCAAGTAGCACTATCACTAAAATAATCGCCTGGCCTAATGCGCTGGTAATGGTGCTAATTGCGGTATTTATTAAGTTAGAGCGGTCGTAAAACACATTAATTTTTGTGCCTTGCGGTAATGAAGCTTCAATGGTGCGAAGTTTATCTTTTACATCTGCAACAACTTGCGCTGTATTACTATTTTTAAGCGCAATTATAAGCCCTTGTACCGCCTCTTCACTGTTTTTAGTGACTGCGCCATAACGGGTTAAACTGCCAACGTGTACCGTGGCAATATCACTTAACCGAATAACCTTATTTTGAGTGGACTTAATCACGGTATTTTCAATGGCGGTTATATCGGTGTATTTGCCCTCAGTGCGCAAAATTAAGGTGTCGTTGCCTTTTTCTAAGCGCCCTATGCCACCGTTTTGATTCGTTTGCGTGATTGCTAACTTCATTTCATCAAAGCTGACTTGATGCTGTTGCATCAATAAAGTATTGGGAAGTATTTCATAGGTTTTTGAAAAGCCGCCAAGGCTATTTACATCAGCAACGCCGGTTACAGTGCGCAGTAATGGACGAATTTGCCAATCTAAAAGCTCTCTTTTTTCAATCAGCGATAAGTGAGTACTTTCTATGGTAAACATGAACACCTCGCTCAAAGGCGTGCTCATTGGCGCCATGCCGCCACTAATATTACTGGGCAAGGTGGGTAAAATATTTAATAAACGCTCATTAACTTGCTGACGGGCCCAATAAATGTCGGTGCCCTCTTCAAAGTCAATGGTAATATCGGTAATAGAATACTTAGTGGTAGAGCGCAGCATTTGCTGTGACGGAATACCCAGTAATTCGGTTTCAATCACCCGTGTTACTTGCGATTCTATTTCAAGGGCGTTCATGCCGGGTAATTTGTAAACTATTTTAACTTGAGTGGGTGATATTTCTGGAAAAGCATCCACCGGAATACTTAACCAAGATTTAGCGCCAATGGCCATAGCAACAATAACAAAAATACTAACAAACAAACGCTGAGTAAGTGAAAACTTAATAAGCTGGTTTAACATTTACTCTCTCCCTAAGTGAAGCAACATACCTTGTAGCGCACTTACCGAGCTTATTAGTACCTGCTGATCATCTAGGTTTTTATTGGCAGTAAATACATAGTCTTTGCCTTGTGTACCTTTGAGCTCAATCGGTAGTAACTCAAGGTTATCGCCAGACTTCAAAGCAATGTAATTAACATCTTCAAATTCAAACACCGCTGACTTTGCTATTTTAAAGCCCGTTAATTTATTTACCGGTGTGACTTTGATAGTTTGCCCCAGTGTCAGCTGGCATTCATTCGAGCTTGGTGACGCCCACACAATTTGATGGTATTTATCTGCAATACTGTCATAGCTCTCAATATTTAAGCTGCAATGTTGTGACAGCTTAAAATGCGCTAACGTGTTGGTAAAACTAAGAGGGACTTTAATCTTAACGCGAATACTACTTGCATCGATAATATCAAACGCGGTGTCACCCATCATACGGTTTCCCGACTCATTGGTGAGTTTTAAAATGCCCGTTTTTGGACTCACTAAGGTCACGTTTTCATTATCATCAATGTTTAAAAATGCCATTTGATGTTGCATATGTTCAAAGTTTAGCTTGGCTTCAAAATAGCTTTTTGTGATTTCAACCCATTCAGAGCTTCTTATTATTTTGTTTTTTAAGTGCTGTTGGTTTATGTCGTAATGGCTTTTAGCAATAGCGAGCATATCTTTTGCTGATTGATAGGCATCTAAAAAATGGTGTACATCACTGCCCTCAACGCTTGCGATAGTGGCGCCTTTTTCCACCATACTGCCGTTAGGGTATAAGTAACGAACCTGCTGTACATCAAACGCAAACAGCACCGTATAATTGACACCTGGTTTGAAATTGACTTCACCAATTAAACTTTGCCCGTTAATAAACTCTGTTTTTTGAATCGGCGCAAATTCAACATCAAAACCACTGAGTGACGAAAGCCCTACAGGTGCTAAATTTTGCGAAGCAAACACAGGATTAAATGTTAATAAAGCCACCGTAGAGAAGAAAAATAACGTATATTGAATACGCAAAAAATGACGCATTTTTTTTGTAGAATTTAACAGCATTTCGTTTGTTCACATTTGATTAATTTTATAGAATCAACCATGACTTTTTTATGCTGTTAAATCATCAGGCATACGCCGTAATGTTCCTAAAAACAGCTTAATTTACAGCATGGTACATTTGTCCATTGTAATTATAATGCATTGATAGTAGAGGTTTTAATGAGAGATAAGCTAATAGCGGCTACATTGTTAGTAATAATGGTGTTGAATTTTTTTGATGTGCTAACAGATATACGTTTAGGGGTGCCGCAGTGGCATATTTTTTCCGAAGGCTTGATCGTAGTTATCTCTGCAGCCTGTGCTATTTACTTAATTAGAGACATTCGTGCGCGTACTGCAAATATTAATGCGCTGAAACAAGAATTAGTACATTCAAAAAAAGAACTTAAAAACATATCACAGGCAATGATGGATGCGCGCCATGAATACAGCGGCGTTATTCAAACCCAATTTTCACAGTGGACATTGACCCGCAGTGAGCAAGAAGTCGCGATGTTGTTACTTAAAGGCTTAAGCTTTAAAGAAATAAGCGCACTAAGAAGCACAAAAGAAAAAACCGTTCGTCAACAAGCGTCCGATATTTACAGCAAAGCCGATGTAGAAGGCCGACATGAGTTTGCTGCATGGTTTTTAGAAGACTTTATGCAACAAGGACAATACCAACCAACAAGTTCAAGCCTCAATTAATTGACAAGCTACAAAGGTGAGGCCTCTGGTTATTTCTATAGCTTTGCATCCGCTGCGCATTAAATCTTAAGGAATAATTAAAAACCTTAATGATTATCTCTGTGTAAAACTAGATGATTTCATTTTTACTATGACAACCATTGCTCAACTTAGCAAAAACATAACCCCCTACAGCCCCTGCAAGCAGCTGCATATAAAAACCCCAGCCTCTTGCGCCCGCTATAATAGTAATATTCATAATTGACTCAATAGCAATTAAAGCCGAAGCAAACGCCACAATACCCGCAATTACAAATAATTGCGCACCTTGTTTTTTAACTTTTTTAGCAATAAGCCAGGTAACCAAAAACGCGATGGCAAGTGCAATAGCAATAATAGCGCCATAGGTCGGTAGCAAGCCGAGCCAATCTTCAAGGGTTAAGTTAACACTGTCATTAAAGCCCACCACAACACCCACATTAACTAATTGATTGACAACGTATTGACTATGAAACAAGCTAGCGAGTGTAAATGTAAGTAACCAAGAAACTAAAAATGAAGGGAGTATACGTGTTAAAAACGACATGGTTATCTCAACTTAAAATGAAACTTTTTTCTTACAGTAGCAAAGGCTTGCAGGGTAAACAATCTCTACATTGTATTACTCTACTCTCGCTTTTAGCATTTTCTTGTAACGCCAGTGCCGAGCTACCAAAACAGCAATACACTGCTGATACCTTAGCAACGGGACTCAATTCACCGTGGAGCATGGTTAAACTTCCAAACAATACCTGGTTAGTCACAGAACGTGATGGCCATATTGTTATCATTAAAAACAACCAACAAACCCGAGTTAAACTAGATTTCGAGGGCTTATACGTTGCAGGCCAAGGCGGCCTACTCGATATAGTGCTTTCGCCAAATTACAGTGAATCAAAAGAAATTATATTCACTTACGCTCAAGGTGAGCTTGATGCAAACAGGCTCGTTATTGCCAAAGCTACGTTTGATGGTGCGCAATTTTCAACGCCAAAAATTATTTATAAAGTTGCCACTGATAAAGACACACCACAACATTACTCAGGCCGCGCCCTTGTCCTACCCGATAATACCTTATTATTTTCAAGTGGCGATGGCTTTGACTACCGTGAGCAAGCACAGGTTATGACCAGTCAACTTGGCAAAACATTACGCATAAACTTAAACGGCACGATACCAAACGATAACCCATTTATTAATCACAAAAATCCTGCAGCTCATGCTGTGTACTCACTCGGGCACCGTAACTTGCAAGGCTTGGTTTATGATTACGATACACAGCAAATTGTTAGCCACGAACACGGCCCCGCAGGCGGCGACGAACTAAACTATTTAACCCCAAGCACCAATTACGGCTGGCCGGTGATCACCAACGGAGATGATTACTCACAAGCACGTATTTCACCGTTTAGAGAATACCCTGGAATGGCTAAACCAACGGTTGATTGGACGCCCTCAATCGCCCCTTCTGGCATGGCTTATTATGGCTCAAAGCATTTAGCTTTTCCCTCACTACAACAGCATGTGCTAATCACTACGCTGGTCGATAAAAAGCTCTACAGCGTTAATTTAGCGAATGGTGAACTTACCCAGACTCATGTTTTACCAGAGGTAACTGGGCGTTTGCGGGATGTATTTGTTACAACCGAGGGTAATATCGCGGTGTTAACCGATGGAAAAGATGCAAAATTGCTGCTGATAACGCCAAAGTGATTAGCTTGACTAGATCGTTCAACACAACTGTATCTAAATACTCGAGGAGCTTTTTATATGATTATCAGGTCTTATTTTTTGCTGTTTGAGCGAAAGTCAAAAAGAAAGACCTGACTTTATTGGTTTTTGCGATGCATATTTCTGATTAAATACAATCAAGGTGAGTTAGTTAAATTGGCTTTCGTCTATTTCAATGGTTATGCTATTTAATAAATCGTTAGTGAACTTTTCACTTTCTTCTTTACTGACATAACTTCCTTTGCCTTGAATATTTGCAAGTAACTGGTTTGCAATCTCCTCATAGGCAACATCTAATTGAGTCTGTAATGTTTTAATATCGTCGTGAGTCATCGAGTTGCCTAAAATAAAAGGCTTACTTGGATTCATTGGCCCATAGTTGCCTTCCCAAATTACTTTACCTGTTTTAGACTTAAGGACGGCTTTGAGCTGAGGTAAAAACCTTGTGCTTTTTTCGTCGGTAAAAATGATGCACCATGGCTCAAGTGTTATAACTTGTTTATGAAGATTTTCATTTAAGTGAATAGACTTTACTGATTCTTTTAAAATTTGAATGCTATTTAGCGAATTCAACAAAGTGCTCGCTAAATCAAAGTTCTCTTTTAAGTCGAGCTCTAAACTGCCTTTCATGTGCTTTTCATTAGACAAATCAGATGCTATAACGCCAAGAACCCCATAACGCAGCCCTACATCATCCGACGTATTAACCCAATTAGTAATAACAAAACCTGAACCTTCAATTCTTCGATCCCCTATAGCTAAACTCCAATCATTCCAATCGATATTTAATACATCTAGTTTAATTTTTTCATTTGAACCTAAAGGAACAGCACCTCCCCTTTGAACCGATTGGCACGCTGAAACTAAAAAAATAAAAGTGAATATAAATAGGTGCTTATACATTATAAAACAATCCTTGTTAAAAACTCGATTAATCAAAAGTAAACTATAACACCCTTATTTAACTCTGCGCACTAGTTAAAGTTTTATAGAATGAATGATGGAAACAAAAATAATTTTATGATGATAGCAGCATTATTTTACTAACTGTGTAGTGGTACAGTTATCCAATAATGAATCCAAAATTGAACTTGGAGACTCATCTGCCAAAAGCTTCATACTAAAAAACAGTAAAAGTGTGCCAAAGGTTAATCTCATACTCTACTCATATATACCTTGCTAAGCAGATAAAAATTGTTGGGTATAATCGCGAAGCAATGGCCATCTGTTTTTATTCCGTTTAAGCAACTTATAGTTACTACTTTTCATCTTCGTCATAAATTATTGAAGCTAGTACTGGACGAACTACTGCAAGAATTAAAATAATAATTACCAACGCCCCCATAACTAACTTAATTAGTCTAAAAAACCATGGTCTTTGCCATATTTCTCCCGTTTCCTCATCCATCTTTTTTTGTTTGATGAATTCGTCGTAAGCCTTATTCAGATCTGTGTGCTTAGTAATTTTAGGGTATTCAATAACAATACCAATTTTAGCAAGTGAAACTCGAGCTAACTCGGATTGTTCCTGGTTGACGTAAAGCATATGATTTTTTACATCGGCATAGTAATAAATACGTTCTTGCTCTAGTACGTCCGCAATTTTAACAGAGTCAACCAACCGCATATCTTGAATTAACGGCCTATAAATGGGGCTATCTTCCTTTACCCATTTAACAATAAAAACAGCAAAAAGCATTGATATAATCAGAACCAATAATAGTTTGTGTTCTTTTGTGATGAGTTTATTAATTTTATCTCTCCGTGATATCGATAATACAGCCGAACTTGCGAGTAGTTATAACTCTACAATTTGGGGAAATTGTGAGTGTTTTGGCACTAAGTGCCAGCGATTAATTTCCCCAAGCCAGCTTGCTGGCTGGCTGTACAACATTGGCTTGTTATGTGCCGGGCAATGGTTATTCACCATCTATATTTCTTCCAACTCTGCTTTTGCTAGTAAACCATAATACAGCAATAAGAATCTGGCTTGTGAATAGTAAGCCACTGGATATTTTAAACGTCAACTGCACACCTGTACTAGGACAGCCCCACATACAAGTTGACAACAGTCTCATCACCGATGCGCTTAAGGCTATAAAATTGACTAAAAATATTAACAGGTATTTCATTTATCTAGTGGCACATAACGAGCCTGTAGAATAACTCGTTTTTAATTTATTTTTATTGATGCTTTACCATAGCCGAGTTCCTATTTTGATTCAATTAGTTACTTCAATTTTTCGTAAAATATAAAAAGAGGATTTGCTGTTGCTTTAATTGGCGTTTTGGCAGGTATCACAGGTCTTTAAGTGGCTTATTTTAGGTGATAAGGGCTTACTTTTATTAATGCATCGTGTTTTACATATCAATATTAAGCCTTCACGTTCATCCTCATTTACTTCTCATTCTCTTTGTGCAAAAAATTTTGTGAATTATTCACAAAGAGTTTTAGAGGCGCTGCGCTTAAGAGGTTGAAGTTAAAGGTGCTAGGGTCTAGGGAAGTGACTAGGTCTTAGCCCGAAAATTAAAATATTCTTTTTGTTTTCTCATTTACCCTCATTCACCCTCATTCACTTCTCTTTGTGCAAAATGGTTTTAAGTGATTTACTCACAGGAGGACAAATAAGCAAATGCTGTGCTAATAACGTAAGGGCTATTCTGTCGCGCTTCTTATATGTGTTTGCCGTAAGCTGCTTGCTTAACAGCCGCATCGACAGACGAAGAAAACGAACTTGTTTATTGATTTAGGATTGATCGTCAATTTATAAAAACGGTCAAAAAGAACAGTAGCGCCTATTGATAGAGTTAAGGCTGATATGTTTTAACTGCTCAGTACTCTTGCTGGAATTTCTCATGTAATTCGTAGAGCTTTTCAGCTATTTTTACACCTGTAGAATTACGACTTTTCCTCATTATATTTGCAACAGCACCGCCAACAGCTTTACCTGCATAGTTTGTCATTGGGCCATGTTTAGACATGTTTTTTTTAATATCCAACCATAAAGGCAATAGCTTATCAGGGAAGTGGCTAGGATTAAGACTACCCGTTAAATTGTTAACAAGTAGCAATCTAATTTTAACATCCCCAGGGCGATACAAAGTTCCTTGATTGCCTCTGAAATTCTATTTTTCGCATAATCGTATCGAAAAACTCAATCCTTTAAGAGCAACGCCTCGCTTAACCAGCGCAAAATACAGGCTAAAATTAGCGACGAAGGAGCGCAAGCCTGCTGTTTTGCGCCCTTTGTGGTTTAAGGGTTTGTTAGTTTTCAATGCTTACCAACAAATGCCACAATCCAATCATGCTCTTCATTACCTGTCGTTTCAGTATCAAAGAACTCTGATATTTCAGCTTTCATAGCATCTAACTCGCTTACACCCTCTTCGAGGGTTGATAAGTAAGTTGTATGAAAGAAGCAACCATACACCCCACTAGTTATAGAATATGGCGCAATATCACCACCTTTTTCCAAAGTTAGACGGGCACCTTTAGAATGCTCCTCATCCTTAATTATTTCACCTATTTCAGAACCTATCGTTCCGATGGTATCTCCATTATCAGTTTGATTCCACATAGCTCAACTTTTGAAAAATAACGGCTTATTGAACACCACTTTTGGGGGTTATAACACCCCAAAACGGCGTATATTACATAGCTTCATAATTCCACTAAACAACTCCAATGTAAACATACAATTACGCATGTTATAAAATTACCATGGTTAAAATACACCAAAACGACTTTTAAAATGGAATCATACTTAAACCATTTAATAAACTCGCAAAATGTAGGGCAAGGCACGCGAGCACAGGCATTGAATGTGCTAAGTTTCTTATATAAATTAACGCGCTAAAGCACGACCTACAGATGAGCTTGACCCGATCATGGTTAAAGCTTATTCCTACGTGATGGTTTAACACCGAGTTAATCTCACAGCGCGCTAACTTTACTCTCGCTAACTTGCTAACTGAACCCTGATTAACAAAAAAGCCGCTGTTCATTACAAACAGCGGCTTCTCTTCTTAAAGCTTACGGCTTAAAACTTACAGCTCTAAAGCTTATTTAATTACTTCAAGGCCGTTCATATATGAACGAAGTACTTCAGGCACGACTACTGAACCATCCGCTTGTTGGTAGTTTTCAAGTATTGCTACTAGAGTACGGCCAACCGCTAAACCCGAACCGTTTAGTGTATGCAATAACTCTGGCTTTTTCTCACCATTGCGACGAAAACGTGCTTGCATACGGCGCGCTTGGAAATCAACCATGTTTGAACATGATGAGATTTCACGGTAGGTATCTTGCGCTGGTAACCATACTTCTAAATCGTAGGTTTTTGCTGAGCCAAAGCCCATGTCACCCATACATAAAATTACTTTACGGTATGGTAGCTCTAGTGCTTGTAATATTTGCTCTGCGTGACCTGTTAGCTCTTCCAATGCTTGCATTGAATCTTCTGGTTTTACCAGCTGTACTAGCTCAACTTTATCGAACTGGTGCTGACGAATAAGGCCACGAGTATCACGGCCATAACTGCCAGCTTCACTTCTAAAACACGGAGTGTGGGCAGTTAAACGAATTGGTAAATCTTTTTCGTCGTAAATTTCGTCACGCGCGCTGTTTGTCAGTGGTACTTCTGCAGTAGGAATTAAGCTAAAACCTTCTTGCTCTTCACCGTCATCATTTACAAGACCTTTAGTGTGGAATAAGTCTTCTGCAAACTTAGGTAATTGACCTGTACCGTATAAACTGTCGCGGTTTACTAAATACGGTACGTACATTTCTGTATAACCGTTTTTATCTGTATGCGTGTCTAGCATAAATTGCACTAGTGCACGGTGCATGCGGGCCATTGCGCCGCGCATTACAGTAAAGCGTGAACCGGTAATTTTAACGCCCATTTCAAAATCAAGGCCGTTTAAATCTTGTCCTAAGTCTACATGATCTTTTACTGCAAAATCATACTTTTTAGGCTCGCCCCAGGTTGAAATCTCAACGTTGTCAGATTCATCAGCGCCCGCTGGTACTGATTCATCAGGTAAATTTGGGATAGCTAAAGAAATTTGCTTAAGCTCTTCTAAAATAGCGTCTTGCTCAGCTTTAACACTATCAAGTTGCGCGCCTAAGTTGCTTACTGCATCTAACAATGGTTGTGCATCTTCGCCTTTAGCTTTAGCTTGGCCAATCGCTTTGGAGCTACTGTTACGCTCACTTTGTAATTCTTGTGTTTTTACTTGTAATGTTTTGCGTTTTTCTTCAAGTGCGCTGACAGTCGCAGTATCTAGCTCGTAACCACGTGCTGCTAGACGCGCAGCTGTTTGCTCGAGATCTTGACGTAATAATTTAGAATCTAACATGTTAGTTTTTAACCTTTTTGCATTACCAGCTGAAGGCCCAGCCAAGCCATAAAAATACACACCACCACATTTAAGGTGATATTGAGGGCCATTTTAAAAAAGTGACCTTGTTGTAATAACAACAACGAATCCATTGAAAATGTCGAGAAGGTGGTCAAAGCACCTAGAAAGCCAATCCCTATAAGGGTTTTAGCGGGGCTAACGGTGATAATTTCGCGCTCTATCAAACCGTATAATACGCCCATCAACAATGAACCAAGAATATTAACCGTCAACGTGCCAAAAGGGAATCCCCTACCAAGTAGTTTTAGCATGGTTTCACTAATAAAAAACCGTAAACAGGCGCCTGAGGCTCCTCCTGCGGCAATCATGAGATATATCTTAAGGCTTGTCATAGCGTTTTATGTCACTGTGATGATCGCGCTCTTTTAAATAGTCGAGCTTTTGCTTTATTTTTTGTTCTAAGCCACGATCCGTTGGAAAGTAATATTGCTTATCGGCTATCTGCTCTGGAAAGTACTTTTCTCCTGCAGCATAGGCGCCTTCTTCATTGTGCGCATAGCGATATTCAGCACCATAGCCTAAGTCTTTCATTAAGTTGGTTGGTGCATTACGTAAATGCTCTGGCACCGGGTAACTTGGCTCGTTCTGCGCATCCGCTTTGGCTTGATTAAACGCCGCGTACACCGCATTACTCTTCGGTGCGCTAGCTAGGTAAATCGTAGCTTGTGCAATTGCACGCTCGCCTTCACTTGGTCCAACTCGCTGAAATATATCCCATGCATTGAGGGCCACTTCCATGGCACGCGGATCAGCATTACCAATATCTTCAGTGGCGATGGCGAGTAACCGCCTTGCAACATACAGCGGATCGCCGCCACCGGCTAAAATACGACAATACCAATACAAAGCACCATCTGGGGAGCTACCTCGAACTGACTTATGAAAGGCTGAGATCAAATCGTAAAATTCATCCCCCCCTTTGTCATACTTGGCTAAATGCGTTGGCAATACTTGACTGAGTACGTGCTCATCAACTAGGTATTGGCCGTTTTGCTCTACGGTTAAATCAATCGCCTGCTCAAGTAAATTAAGCACTTTACGAGCATCGCCATCACTGGCTTGGCACAACGCTTGTTTAGCATTTTGTGCAAGTACCACCGTTTTATTTTTCAGTTCATCATCGCTTGCAAGCGCTCGCTCAATAACAAGATGCAAATCAGTGTCTTGCAGCGATTTAAGGACATATACTCGTGCTCGCGATAAAATCGCATTGTTTAGTGCAAACGAGGGATTTTCGGTGGTAGCACCAACAAAAATAAAGGTACCGTCCTCTATATGTGGTAAAAACGCATCTTGCTGAGATTTATTAAAACGATGTACTTCGTCAACAAACAGTAAGGTACGTTGGCCACGACCTTCAAGGTTAGTACGCGCTTCACTCACCGCATCACGAATGTCTTTAATGCCTGCCGTTACCGCCGACATTTGAATCAGCGCCGCATCGGCATGGTTGGCAATAATTTGCGCTAAGGTAGTTTTACCAACGCCCGGCGGCCCCCACAAAATAAGACTGTGGCAACGCCCTGCTAAAATAGCTTGATAAAGTGGCTTATCTTGGCTTAATAGATGTTGCTGGCCAATATACTGCTCTAAACTGGTTGGTCGCATGCGCGCCGCAAGTGGGCGCACATCCGGGCCAAAATTAAAGCCTAAATTACTCACCTTGACTTTGATCGTCTATTTCAACGCCTTCAGGAATACTAAACTCAAAGGTTGAAGTAGCAAGGCTTTGATTTACTTTAGTGTCGCTAAAAGTAAATGTAGATGATTGCCCGGAGCTGTCTTTAACCAATAATGACGCTAAGCCTACTTTATCTGCTGCAAACACAATATCCAGCTGTTCAACTTGGCTTTCAACGCCTTTATTAGGTGTAACACTGAACCCAGTATCCGTGGCGTGTACTTGGTACTTTTGCCATTGCGCCGGATCTTTGGAGGTGAGTAATACAAACGGTGTTGAATCAATCAAACTGTGAGTATTCATAATCGTTACTTGCTCAGCAAAGCTGTCGAAGTAATAAGTTTTATCGCCATTTGATACAAATAACGTGTCATCAGGGCTCGCTTGTTGCCAACGGATCATCATTGGCTGTTGTAAGGCGATAGTACCTTCACCTTGCATAATTGATTGACCTTGGTCGTCATTAACTTGCTGCGCAAATTGCGCTTGAAAACTCTTTAAACCGGCCAGTTTATCTTGTAATGCTTGGCTGTCATCTGTTGCACTGTCACTTGCAAATACTGATACTGATAAAAAACAGCTAATTGCTAAGGCTAAATATTTAATTTGTTTCATTTAATTTGCTCCACCATTGGGCACTAATACATCTCGGGCACCGTTATGACCTGGTGCGCTTACAATACCCGATGTTTCCATTTGTTCAACTAAACGTGCGGCACGGTTGTAACCAACACGTAATTTTCGCTGCACACTTGAAACTGACACTTTGCCTGTTTCAACAACAAATGACACGGCTTCATCATAAAGCGGATCTGATTCTTCATCCGCGTTTTCACTGGCTTCGCCCGGCAATAAAATATCCTCAGTGGCGTCACCATTTAAAATTTCGTCTATATAATTTGGTTTTGCACGTGCTTTCCAGTCATTCACCACCGCATGTACTTCATGGTCATCAACAAACGCGCCATGTACACGTATCGGTACGCTGGTGCCCGGCGGTAAATAGAGCATATCACCCATACCTAGCAGGTTTTCTGCGCCTTGTTGATCTAAGATGGTACGCGAGTCAATTTTACTTGATACCTGAAACGCCATTCGCGTTGGGATATTCGCTTTAATTAAACCAGTAATTACATCAACCGATGGGCGCTGTGTTGCTAGTATTAAATGAATACCTGCCGCTCGGGCTTTTTGCGCAATACGGGCAATTAGCTCTTCAACTTTTTTACCAACAATCATCATCATGTCAGCAAATTCGTCAATCACCACCACGATACTCGGTAACTTACCTAACTCGTCTGGTCCTTCTTTCATACCATCAGTATCTTTAAATAATGGATCGAGAATCGGGTAACCCGCCTCTTTCGCATCCAATACCTTTTGGTTGTAACCTTTTAAGTTACGAACACCTAACGCCGACATTAACTTATAACGGCGTTCCATCTCACCTACACACCAACGCAGCGCATTGGCAGCTTCTTTCATATCGGTGACCACTTCACACAGTAAATGTGGGATACCTTCGTAAACAGAAAGTTCCAACATTTTCGGGTCAATCATGATCATACGCACATCATCAGGGCCTGATTTGTACAGTAAGCTTAATATCATTACATTAACGCCCACTGACTTACCTGAACCTGTGGTACCTGCCACCAGTAAATGCGGCATTTTACCCAAATCAGCACAGATTGGCTCACCGGCAATATCTTTACCTAAGACCATAGTCAGTGGCGATGGATTTTGCTCAAATTTTGGTGCGTCGATTACTTCTGATAACCGCACTATTTCACGGTGTTTATTCGGTAATTCAATCCCTACATAGGTTTTACCCGGAATAACTTCAACCACTCGGACACTAACCGCTGATAGCGAGCGGGCTAAATCTTTAGCAAGACCAGTAATTTTAGAAACTTTAATACCCGGCGCTAAATCAAGCTCAAAACGGGTTACAACAGGTCCAGGGTATACGGCAACAACCGTAGCTTGAACGTTAAAATCAAGGAGTTTAGTTTCAACTAACCTCGATACAGCTTCAAGCTCTTCTGGTGAAATTGGGTTTTTGGCTTTATCAGGTCTATCTAACAAATCAAGCGTAGGCAATGGTGTACTTGGCGGCTTTTCTTCGAGTAGCTGCTCAAACTTTTCTTTTGCGGTAGGTGGAGGCTGATAGGTACTCTTTGGTTTTGGCATTGGTCTTGCTGGCGAAACCACAGTAGTAACTGGTTTTTCAGGCTCAGTAACATGGCTTTGATCAAGCGCATTTAAGGCAGCCGCAGTGTCCATTGGTTCATCATCAATGGCGCTAAAATTAATTTCTTGATCCAGAATATCATCCAAATCATCAAATGCAGGATGAGAGTCTTGATTTGACACCGCACTATCACTATCCACTTTTGGTTCTGAAAAGCGAATGGCGGGTGTTTCTTTACGTGTCTGTTGCTCATTAACAGGGTCTTGTTCAATTACAACTTCAGTATTTGCAGTGCGTTCGCGTTGTAGCCATGCTTTTAAGTGATGAGCAATAAAACGATAACCTCGCATGATCAAATCGCCAATAAAATCGACACATTGCACCCACGACACGCCTGTTAATAATGTTAATCCAGCAAAAAAGAAACATAATAATAAAATCGAGGTACCGGTAAAGTTAAATGCAGGCATCATCGCTGAAGCTATCACATCACCGACTACCCCACCGGATGAAAAATTATAAATATCATCAAAATTAATACTACTGATAGCCGTTGCTGAAGTGATAAATAATGCAAAACCAATCACTCTAAGCGATAACGTTGTATAGTCGAGTTGAAATATTCTATGAGGTTGCTTAAATAATAAGTAGCCGAATATTTGTAGTGCAGCTGGCACAAAATAAGCTAACCAGCCAAATGTCAGCAATAAAATATCGGCGATCCACGCACCTGCAGCTCCAGTTATGTTTCTTACATTGTCATAACCTGTTTGCGACCAACTCGGATCAGCAGGATCAAAGCTTACCAGCGCACACAATATAAATATTGCGGCAAAGGTGCTAATTATTAAACCGGTTTCTAATAGTCTTTGTACACCATTTAGGCGCATAACTCGCTATTCCTCATTTTTCTTTGTACTTCTTTGTACTCATTCTTAGCAATGGAATACCTTAGCAGGAAATACTTTTTGTTGCACTTTATCTTAACCATGATGGCCTGATTATGAACAGGTTTTTATTAATCGCGCATGTATCAATAATACAACTTAAGTAGTTACTAAAAAATAGCGCATAGTTCAGCCGATATATGGGCGAATAATCACCCCTTGCTCGCCTTTTACTTCTTCCATAACAACATAGGTACGGCTTTCACTAACGTTCGGTAGCTTGAGCAGAATATCCCCTAATACACCACGATATTCAGACATATCATTTACGCGGGTTTTTAGTAAAAAGTCAAAGTTACCCGAGACTAAATGGCATTCGATAATTTCATCATGCTTTTTAACTGCAGCACTAAATTCATCAAACACATCAGGTGATGTTTTAGTGATTGTCACTTCGACGTACACCGACAAACCTTGCCCAAGTTTAGCAGGGTCAACCACGGCTTTATAACCGACGATGTAACCTTCGCGTTCGAGCTTTTTTACACGCTCTAAACAGGGCGTTGCACTGAGCCCCACACGTCGAGCTAATTCAACATTAGACACTCGGCCATCGTGCTGTAGCTCTATTAAAATCTTACGGTCAATACGGTCTAATAACTCATGCATAATAACGACTAGTTTTTTGTACTGTTTAAACGGTGTTTTAAGATTATATCACTAGAATACCGATTAAAAAAGGTGAGACACACTGCCAGTACATGAATATAATAGTGAAAAATTTTATCCCGTTCTATTAAGGCAATATTATGATTATCGGTGTACCTAAAGAAATAAAAAACCATGAATACCGTGTAGGTATGGTCCCTGCTAGTGTTCGTGAGTTAGTAAACCACGGCCACCAAGTTTTTGTTGAATCTGATGCAGGTATGGGCATTGGCTTCACTAACGAAGATTACACACTGGCAGGTGCAGAAATTCTAGCAACTGCTGCTGAGGTTTTCGCAACAGCAGAGATGATTATAAAAGTAAAAGAGCCACAAGCCGTTGAACGTGCAATGCTACGTGAAGACCAAATTCTTTTCACTTACTTACACCTTGCACCAGATCTTCCACAAACTGAAGACCTAATCAAAAGCAAAGCAATTTGTATCGCATACGAAACAGTAACTGATTCACGCGGTGGTTTGCCACTACTTGCACCTATGAGTGAAGTTGCTGGCCGTATGTCTATTCAAGCTGGTGCACAAGCGCTTGAAAAATCAAACCATGGTCGTGGCATGCTACTTGGCGGCGTACCGGGTGTTGAGCCAGCTAAAGTTGTTGTTATTGGCGGCGGCATGGTTGGTCGTAGCGCAGCACAAATGGCTGTTGGCCTTGGTGCTGAAGTTGTCGTACTTGATCGTAACATTGACGTACTACGCGCACTTGACGCTCAGTTTGGTAATAAAGTTAAAGCGATTTACTCAACAGCTGATGCACTTGAAAAGCATGTACTTGAAGCTGACCTAGTAATTGGTGGCGTACTTATCCCAGGTGCTGCTGCACCTAAACTAGTTACTGCTGAACACATTAAAGCAATGAAGCCTGGCTCTGCAATTGTTGATGTTGCAATTGACCAAGGTGGTTGTATCGCAACGTCTAAAGCAACAACTCACGCTGATCCGACCTTCATCGTTGATGACGTTGTTCACTACTGTGTTGCTAACATGCCAGGTGCTGTACCACGTACATCTACTTTCGCACTTAACAATGCAACATTGCCTTTCATCATTAACCTTGCAAACAAAGGTTATAAGAAAGCATTACTAGATGACGCTAATTTCCTTAAAGGTCTTAACGTGATCAAAGGCCAAGTAACTTACAAAGAAGTTGCTGAAGCCTTCAACATGCCATACGTAGATCCACGTACTGCTGTTGAAAACGCATAACTAGCGTTTAGAATAATAAAAGCCTGTGAACATCAGTTCACAGGCTTTTTTTATATCACCAAAAAAGTTTATTACAGCTTACATTGTGGGTTTTTACCCGCCGCTTTTGCTGCTTTTTGCTCATTTAATGCTTGTGGCAATTTTGCTTGTAGCTCTTTAATGCGGTTAGCAGGTGCTGGGTGAGTAGACATAAATTCAGGTGTATTACCACTGCCTGCTTTACTCATATTCTGCCAAAGTGTTACGGATTCTTTTGGATTAAATCCGGCTTTTGCCATTAAATCTAAACCCACTTGGTCGGCCTCAGATTCATGAGAGCGACTAAATGGTAAAATAACGCCGTACTGCGCACCTAAACCAAGACCTTGCATAATTTCGTTACGATATTGTACATTGCCCATTTCAAGTGCGGCACTGCCCGCTTGCATACCTGTTTGTAGCAAGGAACTTTGTGATACGCGTTCATTAGAGTGCTCAGCAATTACATGCCCTACTTCGTGCCCGATAACGGTTGCTAGCTGATCTTGATTTTCAGCCACTTTCAACAACCCTGTATGCACACCAATGTAGCCACCGGGTAATGCAAACGCGTTAGCTGAATCGTCTTCAAATACCACCACTTCCCACGCCTGAGTTGCATACTGTTGCGGTAATACTGCAATCACATCGTCAGCAATACACTTTACATACGCATTTACTTGAGGATTATTATTAATTTTTTGATTCTTTTTCATATCAGCAAAGCTTTGCTGACCCATCTGACTCATTTGTTGATCAGAATAAAGCGCAATTTGCGTACGCCCTGTTGGTGATGTTTTACAACCCGCTAATACAGCGGTGGCAAGCACAGCCAAAACTAATTTTTTCATTGTATTCTCTTAACTAACAATTTAATTGTTCTTAGAATAGCAAACCAGCCTGCAATTGAATATATCGACTGCCAGTAAAAACATCTGTTGCGTTATATTTCAGTTAAAGGCGATAGTTAGCATGCAAACTAAGTACCCAAGACTAATTGTCGCTGTTACAATAGCAGCCTCTTTTTGTTTAATGGGTTAGTCATGCAGGACTCGGTTTCTTTAAATAAACGCATTCTATTACCTTTACTCGCCAGTATTGTTGCAATTACGCCACTGGCAATCGATATGTATCTTCCGGCAATGTTAGTCATTGCTAACGACCTTAATACCACAATGCCTAATGTACAAATATCGTTAAGCATATATTTAGCTGGCTATGCGCTGGGAATGCTATTTTTTGGCCCAATCGCAGATCAAATTGGTCGTCGCGTGTTAACGAAGGTCGGCTTAGCATTGTTTGGCTTAAGCTCTGTCGCATTGGCCTTTTGTAATGACATTCATCTATTTTGGGCTTTGCGGGGCGTACAAGCATTCACAGGTGCTGCAGCAACCGTTGTGGTGCCAGGGATAATTCGTCATATTTATAAACAAGATACTGCTAAAGGAATGTCGTATGTATCGATGATCATGATGGTAGCGCCCTTAGTCGCACCAACGGTTGGATCAATGATCATGGGCTTATCTCACTGGCAAACAATCTTTTTAGTACTGGCTAGTTACAGCTTTGTTATTTTAGCCTTGGTACAAATATACTTAATCGATATCCCTATTTTCAAAAGCCCGATGAAAGGCTTTGCACTATTTTTCGATAGCTATAAAACCGTATTTAAAAATAAAGATACCCGAGCAGATATAGCCAGCTCAATGTTTGTCTCATTCGGCTTTTTTTGCTTTTTAACCGCAGTGCCCTTTGTATACCTTGATTACTTTAAAGTATCAGAACAATTATTTGGTGTTTTATTTGCTTTCAATGTCATGGCGCTAATGTTTGGTAACTTTTTAAATACCCGCCTAGTACCACGTATTGGTTCACGAAAAATGCTGTATTATGGATTAGCGGTCGGCTTTGTAGCTGGCAGTGCCCTACTCACATTTAGCATATTACACCTATCGCTGTATTTTATTGTTGCAGCTATTGCTCCTCTGATGATGAGTTTAGGGGTTACCGCTAGTAATGCTGATGCATTGATCTTAATGCAGTTTGAAGAGCGTTCTGGCACCGCTACGGCGGTTATTGGTACATTGCGCTTTGGCAGCGGTGCATTAGTCGGTCCAATTTTAGCCTTAATGCATGCACAAAGTGCGGTACCATTTTCAAGCTTAATGTTCAGCGCATTAGTATTAACACTAATAGCCCAGCTCTGGCACCGAGCTAGAAACAAAAAAAATGCCCGTAGTTAACGGGCATTTTTTTACTAAGCGACTTATTTATTCAGCTGCTTTAGATACCATCACCATTGCTGGGCGTAATAAACGACCATTTAATGTATACCCTTTTTGCATCACTGCTAATACAGTGTTAGGTGTTACATCATTACTTGGTTGAATCGACATTGCTTGGTGGAATTCAGGATTAAACTGCTCACCTTGTGGGTTAACAATTTCAACACCAAATTTTGCAACCGCATCGTTGAAGCTTTTAACTGTCATATCAATCCCTTCAAGCAATGGCTTTAAGGTTTCGTTTTCTTTGTCTGAGAACTCAATAGCACGTTCTAGATTATCAATAACAGGTAATAATTCGTTAGCGAACTTTTCAAGTGCAAATTTATGCGCTTTTTCTACATCTTGTGCAGCACGGCGACGAATATTATCAACGTCTGCAGCGGCACGTACTACGCTATCTTTTTGGTTTGCGATAGTTTGTTTCGCATCTTCAAGCTCAGCATAAAGCATAGCAATTTCAGCTTCAGGGCTAACTTCTTCGCCTTCGTGCGCGTCAGCAGCTTCTACAGCCGCTTCAACGTCTGCTTGCATTTGCTCTAATTCTTCGTTTAATTCAACTTCTTGCTCTGGTGATTTTGTCTGCTCAGACATAATTTAAGTGCTCCAATACTTTTCAATTGCGGTAATTATGGGGATTGAATCAAAAGATTCAAGAGCCAGATGACTCGATTAATTTAAATTCTTGAATGATTGCTTCAATTTGCGCCGATTTAGGACAAATTACACAAAAACGACTTTGATATTCTTGATTTTGAAAATACGGCACGCTGATCACCATCAGTTCGTCACAATCAGTAAATGGCAATTGTGACGTATTTAAAACCGACACACCATTTTTAAAAGCTAACTTATCTTCTACAAAGTTCAAAAATGAGACACCAATATTTAAGCTTTGTTCACAATCAATTTGCCGATATAAATAATTTTCGCCGACCACGATACTGTTATCTGAGCCTAATTTATGGCTCAGCTCACGGGTCCATTGATTTAACGAATCATGACAGTTTCGTGGTGCTGTATTTGCCATTGCTTGCATACGGTACAAGCCTTCCATTAAAGTTTGCTGACTGAATACAGTATTAAGCCAAGTAGCAAATTGATAACGTACGGTGTCAGAGGCATCATCCGGCTTATGAATACAAATGTTATGGCTTTGCCCTGCTCTATCTAACAGTAAAATAAGCCAATCATTGCTGTCAAAATCTAATACTTCAACTCTAAAAACGTGTTGAGAACTTACTTGCGGCAGACCAACGCAGCAACATACTTGATAACGCTGGCTTATACCATGCGCCATCTCGACTAATTGCGCTTGTGCAGGCTGCCAATATTGCGCAATCTGCGACAGAGGGAAAAATTCACTTAGCCAATAATCAAACCCGGCATTAGTAGGTACCCGTCCAGCAGAAGTATGCGGTGAATACAGCAGGCCTATTTTTTCTAGGCGCGACATCGCATTTCTAACTGTTGCAGAACACACAGCCATACCTTTTTGTTTGGCAATACGGCTTGACGCGACAGGTTGACCTTCACCATTACAGTACAGGCTCATCACGGCGGAAAATATTTGCTGATCTCGAGGGTTTAAATTCATAGTATCTACATCTTGCTGCATACTGGGGATATCGGGGCGTAGTGAGTTTATTTCAAGGTTATTTTCAAACTTGTCACTTTTGAGTTACTCTACTGATATTAATACTATTGATGCGTTTATCATGGAATCACCGTTTAAAACCATAGGTTTAATTGGCAAACCAAATCACAGTGGTGCAGCTGCAACTTTACAGCGCTTATACACTTTTTTAAATGCGTTAGGATTTGACGTGTTATTAGAGCAGAGAACCGGTCATCAATTAACCAATGTCCCCAAAGAAAAGTTAGTCAAACTGGTTGAGCTTGGCGAACGTGCCGATCTCGCTATTGTGGTCGGAGGTGATGGTAATATGCTTGGCGCAGCAAGGGTATTAGCCCGATTTGATGTTGCTGTTATAGGCGTAAACAGAGGCAATTTAGGTTTTCTAACAGATTTAAACCCAGAAGGCTTTGAAGCTAGTTTAGAACAAGTATTAAGTGGTCAATATCTTGAAGAAAAACGCTTTTTATTAGAAGTTGCAGTTTATCGCCATGGCGAATTAAAAAGTGCTAACTCAGCAGTGAATGAAGCCGTTTTACATGCCGATAAAGTTGCTCATATGATTGAATTTGAAGCCTTCATTAATAACGATTTTGTTTTTTCTCAGCGCTCTGATGGTTTAATTGTCTCAACCCCTACGGGCTCAACAGCCTATTCGCTGTCGGGTGGCGGGCCCATTTTGACCCCAGAACTAAATGCAATCTCATTAGTACCGATGTTTCCGCATACATTATCAAGCCGACCATTAGTGGTTGATGCCGATAACGAAGTACGCTTAAAGCTCAGCTTAGAGAATACCGACAGCTTACAAGTCAGCTGCGATAGTCATGTGGTGCTTGCTGTATTGCCTGGCGATGAAGTGATAATTAAAAAAGCAGATAAGAAACTGCGCCTGATCCACCCCAAAGACTACTCTTACTATCATGTACTTCGCACTAAGCTCAACTGGGGTAGTCGTTTATATTAATTTTATTGCGCTCATTCAGACTTTAGAGCAAAATAAGCTGAATTCATTTATTACCTTTTCAAGGGAAATCAAACCGAAATGACGTATGTTGTTTTCTTTGCTTTATTATTATTGATAACGCTGCTTGGCAGCTATTTGGTGATTGAAAATAATCGCCGAAAAGCGCTTGAAGCGCAAAAAAAGCTATTCAATAATCGCGTTAAAGAAGTAACTCAACAGTTAAAAATAAAATTAAATGAGTACTGCGACGCAAAAATAATTCGTCCTAAATACATCCCAAGAATACAAGTTATTGCCAGTAATTTCTTTGTCGTACAACCTCATACTGACGAAAACTTATTGTATCTTGAACGCATAAACGAGTCATTGATCAGCACGATTAGTAGTGAGTTGGCAAAAACTTATGTAACAGGTGAACGAGATGCACTAGCTGAACGCTTAGATTTTTTTGTGGCTGAGTTACCCATAGCCGGCGTTGCTTACAATAAAACGTTTTACCATGAACTTTTACCATCCATGATTAAAGTTTTACGCACTGATGATTTATCTGCGAATCCTGAAGATTATGTCAAACCTGTTGATCCTGAAACTAATTTTGAGAAATCAACCAGTGAGTAAGTAATAAACTAGATAGCGACATTAAAAATTAATTTGCAAAAACCCAAAACACTGTATAAATTAACAGTTAATTGACTGGATGGATGAACAGTATGTTAACTGGGTTAGAGATTAAAAATTTTGCAATTGTAAGCAATTTAAGCACCGAGTGGCAAAGCGGTATGACAGCCATTACGGGTGAAACAGGTGCCGGTAAATCTATTGCTATTGACGCCTTATCTTTATGTTTGGGTGAACGTGCCGAAGCCTCAGCTGTTCGCCCAGGCACTGAGCGCGCTGAAATATGCGCTACCTTCGATTTAACCAACCTCCCCTTGGCTAAGCAGTTTTTAGAACAGCATTTGCTATCGAATGATGAGCAAGAGTGCTTACTTCGTCGTGTGGTGTGTAAAAATGGCCGCAGCAAAAGTTACATTAATGGCACCCCAGTCACTGCAGCCCAACTAAAAGAAATCGGTCAGTACTTGATCTCTATTCATGGTCAACATGCTCACCAATATTTGCTTAAAAGCGAACATCAACTCCAGCTATTAGACGCTTATGCAGGTCATCAACCTCTGGTTGAAGCAGTGCGCCAGCATTATCGTAATTGCCAAAACTTACAAAAAGAATTTACCGCGCTCGAACAAGCCCAGTTGCAACAAGCAGCGCAAAAGCAGTTATTAGAGTACCAAGTAGCTGAGCTTGATGAATTTGCATTACAACCAGATGAATTTTCGCAAATTGAAGCCGAGCATTATAAGCTCAGCCACAGCCAAACTATTATTGAAGCATGCCAACGTGAGTTACAAAGCTTATACGAAAATGACGAGCAAAATGCCTGTTCCCTATTACAACATAGCGCGCAGCAGTTTGCTGAGCTTGCGGGGTTTGATGAAAGCCTAGCTAGTGTGGCTGCTTTACTCGAAGAAGCGGCTGTGCAAGTTGAGGAAGCGAGTCGTGAAATTCGTAATTATGCAGAGCAAGCTGAACTTGATCCGAGCCGACTAATCGACGTTGAAACACGATTAAGTGGTGCGATGGATTTATCACGTAAACACCATATTAAACCAGAGGACTTAGTTGAGTTTCACCAAAGTATCACACAAGAGCTTGAGTCGATTAGTAATAACTCTACCCGTTTAACGCAACTTGAAGGTGAAATTAACCAAGCATTAGCAGCTTATCAGCAAGCTGCGCAAACCCTAAGCGAAAGCCGTCATGAGGCCGCGCAGACATTAAATACATTGATCAGTGCAAGCATGGCGCATTTATCAATGGAAAATGGTGTGTTTGAAATCGCCCTTACACCACAACCTGAAAAAGCACCAAACAGCCTAGGTTTTGATAATGTAGCGTTTTTAGTATCAACCAACCCCGGGCAGCCATTACAACCACTGTCTAAAGTCGCCTCTGGCGGTGAGCTGTCGCGTATAAGTTTAGCGATACAAGTTATTATTGCGCAAAAAGTCATTACGCCAACGCTTATTTTTGATGAAGTGGATGTAGGTATTTCTGGACCAACTGCAGCAGCTGTAGGCAAGCTTTTACGTCAATTAGGCAAATCAACTCAAGTTATCTGCGTAACCCATTTACCGCAAGTTGCCAGCTCGGGGCATCAGCAGTTTTTTGTGGCCAAAGAAATTGCCAATGGCGAAACCTTTACACAAATGTTGCCACTCAGTAAACATGGCCGTATTGATGAAATTGCCCGTTTACTTGGTGGTGATAACATCAGTAAAACAGCCAAAGCTAACGCAAAAGAGTTAATTATGGCGCATGCTTAATTAAGCTAAAACAACACCTACGTTTAGACTATTTTTAAATACAACCATCCATTAAGCCTTACTTATATAAAGCAAGGCTTAATAACTAACAATAGAACACATATAAATCATGACGATAACAACATTGCCAATAAAATTAATTAGCCTACTTTTTTGTTTTACACTTTTAACGGGTTGTAACGATTACTTTATAAATACCACGCAACTGACGAATAGCACATGGCAACCACTTTTAGTCATTGCATTTATTAGCCTATTTTTGATCCCGTTAATTAGCTTAGCGCTGCTTATATTTAGTCAATGGAAGCACCTTCAGTTTAAAATAACTCTGCAACGTTATTTACATGGCTCACTTGTTTTAATGCTCGCCATAGCATGGTTTATCGAATTAAGCTTAGTGCAACGCGCTGATAACCGTATGGATTTGATGTTAACGCTGTGCGCGCTAGCCACTCAAATGGTATTAGTCGTGGCTGCTTTTGTACTTGTTAATAAACAACAAAAAATGCACCACCGCGCTAAAAACTTTCTGTAAAGCACTGTTTAAAATAACAATTAAAAACATTTATTTTACATAATTGACACATTTAATTTAGCAACATACACTCAATAAAATAAAAAAATCGATGGAATGAATAATGAGCGCTACACAATCTAAAATCACCCAGCTAAAACGTTGTTATGCAACATTACAACTGGGTGTTGCTAAAGCTGATGGCCGCCTTACTCTTACTGATAACCTGCTGCATTTTGAAGCCCTCAATAAACAACTTAACTTAGGTTGTTATGCCATCAAACTTAATAATATTTCCCATGTCGAAAAATGCGCAGCTAAAGCCGGCGGTTTAATCCCTATCACCACAGCTGGAATCAAAATAACCACCAAAGAAAATTATCATCTAGAGTTTATTTTAGCTGAACCCGATGAGTGGCTTAATTGCCTGCAAGCGAGTCATTAAGCATTAAAGGAAAGGTACTAGGCTGGAGGTTCTAGGCGCTAGGCACCCTAACAAATAACTGGGCGTTTAATTCACCACCGTAGGCTGGGTTGAGAGCAACGAAACCCAACGATGAATGATTAAAACTGAATGACGGCTTAGAGCGATATATAGTCATTCAGGATTAATTGTCATTGGCTAAGCGATATTAAGAGGGAACTTTCCCCTTTCCCACATGTTTAAATCAGCTACAGTAAGTATAATATTTATAGCTGGCAATAGCTTACACTATTTGTTATTGATATAAGTTAATAAAATAAGGGTATTTTCACGCTAAAATAGGGAAAGTGTCCTCTGATGAAGCTGTTATATGGCTCTATAAAATGGATGTTCTATGAAAATTCAGGATGACTACTCAAGACCATTACAAGAAATATATGATTCGTTCCCCGAAAAAAACAAAAACCTCTAGATCAAGATATCAAATTAATATGGGGTTATTTTATTGCTTGGGGTTTGTTCACGCTGTTAGCCTTAGGTTTAATCGTATATTTAGTTTTGCTAAATCCATTTAATGAAAGTTTTGAAATTTGGTTTCAGCGCTCTGGTTCACTTATTTCATTAATTGCAGTTTTAACTGAAACTGTATTTATTATTAAATTAAGCAAATTGGTTAATATTTCTCACCCAGCTCAACTTATATATGAGATTTATCTATTCAGGCGCTTTAAATCACTTCTAAACCTCTCAATATTTATTACAGCAATACTTTTGTTTGCAGGAACCATAATTTGGGGGTACGGTGACTTACTATTTTAAATGGTTTGGCTATCAGCCATATAACAAGTCGGACAAATTACAGTTGGCTCTTTGTTCGTACCTCACTTATTTTAGCCAACTACAATTTGCCGCTTAAAACGGCGTTGAGGCTGTAGAATTACTCTTTTTAGGAACTGGTTCTACACAATTGACTTGATTGTTTTTTGACCTTGAACCCACAGGGTTACTGTGATCTAATAGATATTATTCACCCACGGTAAATTG
>NZ_JACJEE010000012.1:0-152146 GCF_014163915.1 Pseudoalteromonas sp. SR41-8 | reverse complement strand
CTAAATAAAGCGCTAACTGCGTTATAATTTTTTCAAGTAGAACAACTACATGTCAAAATTTACGCCTTGTTATCACTGTATTTATCTGTCGCTATAAATGGTCAGTAACTTAACACGATTGGTATAATACATATTCATAATGCTACCTTTACAGAGCGATTAGGCTTCTTAAGCACTTGTCACTAAACGGCTATTTTTATCTTATCAAATGAGATTTAGGATCCAATATAGGTATAATTCTGCCATTGCTGCTTTATTTTGCATTACTTATCGATATGATAATTAGTCTCACTTGCATGATTGAATAATCGGCGTAAAATCAGCGCCATTGATGTATTAAATGAAATGAGATGGCATGTTAACGTTAGACAAATTAGTAATTGGCCAACATGGCTCTGTTGTAAGCATCGATCCTAATGCGAGTTTGTTGCGCCAGAAATTACTTGCAATGGGTTTAACGCCAGGCGCTCCTGTCCACGTATTGCGCTTTTCTCCATTTGGCGATCCGATGATTGTTAAAGTTCGCGGTACCGTGCTTAGTCTTCGTAAATCCGAGGCACAATCAATTAATTTGGAACTCGCAGTATGAATCCAAACATTGCCGTAATAGGTAACCCAAACTGTGGTAAAACTACACTATTCAACGCGTTAACCGGTAGCAAACAGAAAGTAGGTAACTGGTCAGGGGTGACCATCGATAAGAAAATTGGTCAATTTAAAGTGGCTGATCAGACTGTCGAATTAGTTGATTTGCCTGGCACTTATTCTTTAGATGTAAATGCACAAACCCCTTTAGATGAAAAAATTGCGCGTGACTATGCCCTCAGTGGTGAATCACAACTGATCATCAATATTCTTGATGCATCAAATCTTGAACGCAATTTATACCTCACCGCTCAGCTGCTTGAGATGAAAGTACCTTTACTTGTCGTGCTAAATATGGTCGATGTGGCAAAACGAAATGGTTTAGTAACGGATCCAAAGGCGCTAGAAAAGCAACTTGGATGCCCTGTGATTGCCTTAAGTGCAAATAATAAAACAGACATTACAGGTTTAAAAGAGTTTATTGCACAAGGGCTTAAACTTAAAAAAGTATCAATGCATACCCCTAGTTATGAGCAAAAAATAACGCAAGCGGCCAACAACATTGCAGCCAGTTTTACTGCCAATAATAAACCGATAGAAAACATCGACACTGATTGGTTGTCATTGCGGTTATTAGAGCAAGATGAAAGCTGTTTTGGCTATGCTGGTAAACAAACACTGGCAGTGGCAAAAGCTGAATTTGAACAGTTTGCCGATCACCATGAACTTGATGTGCTTTTTGCCAATGGTCGTTATGAGTTTGCCCATCAACTGGCTGAACTTGCTCAAAATACTAAAGGCATCGCCTCTGAAACCATTAGCGATAAAATAGATGCGGTAGTGATCAATCGTTTTTTAGGGATCCCAATATTTTTAGGGATCATGTATTTAATGTTTACTGTTGCGGTAAATGTTGGCGGCGCATTTATAGACTTTTTCGATATTGCTGTAGGCGCGATTTTAGTCGATGGCTTTGGTGAAATATTAACTTCATTAGGCGCACCTGATTGGCTACGCGCATTGCTTGCGGACGGTATAGGTGGTGGTATTCAGCTTGTTGCCACCTTTATCCCGGTGATTGGCTTTTTATACTTTTGTTTAGCCTTTATTGAAGATTCAGGTTATATGGCGCGTGCTGCTTTTATCATGGATAGATTAATGCGCGCCATTGGTTTACCGGGTAAAGCGTTTGTGCCTTTAATTGTTGGCTTTGGCTGTAACGTGCCATCAGTAATGGCAACTCGTACTTTAGAAACCCATAAAGATCGCTTACTGACTATTGCCATGTCACCATTTATGTCATGTGGCGCGCGCTTAAGTGTGTATGCCTTGTTTGTCGCTGCCTTTTTTACCACTAATGGCCAAAACTTAGTATTTGCACTGTATATTTTAGGTATTGTTATGGCGGTATTAACCGGTTTGGTACTTAAAAATACCTTGTTTAGTCCAACGCTTACCCCGTTTATTCTCGAATTACCTGCGTATCATATGCCAACGGCAAAAGGCGTACTTTACAAAGCATGGGAGCGCTTAAAAAGCTTTTGTATGCGCGCCGGTAAAACTATAATTGTGGTGTTTGTTATTTTAAAAATATTAAGCTCCATAGGTACTGATTTTACCTTTGGCAATGACAACACAGATAAATCGATGCTCAGTGAAATTTCAAAAATTGCAACACCGGTGTTTGCTCCTATCGGGGTAGAGCAAGATAACTGGCCTGCCACGGTCGGTATTTTTACTGGCGTATTTGCTAAAGAGGCAGTAGTTGGTACTTTAGATAGTTTATATTCAAATTTAGATGGCGCAGCGGCTGTGAATGAAGAGCCAGTTAATGTCATCGATAAATTGGCTGAGGCGTTCGCGAGTATTCCTGCAAACCTAATAGACGTATTCGGTAATTTACTCGATCCACTGGGTTTAAATGTCACTAATGTGAGCGATCAAAGTAGTGCGGCCATTGATCAAGAAGTGAATGTATCGACCTTCGCAACCATGGAAAACCTATTTAGCAGTCAACTTGCTGCATTCAGTTATTTAGTTTTTGTATTGCTTTATACACCGTGTGTGGCGGTGATGGGCGCTATGTACCGAGAAGCTGGAATGAAATGGATGCTATTTGTTGCAACTTGGTCAACAGGGCTTGCTTACATCACAGCCTCTGTGGTGTATCAAGTGGGTAACTTTAAGCAATCTCCGATGTTTTCGGCATTTTGGTTACTCGGGTGCGCTGTCGTTATTGCATTGGCAATAAGCTCTATGCGGATTTATGGTAATAAAATGGCTGCAAAGAGTCGTTTAATCCCTATTGTTAATATAATTTAGCGAGTGAATATAGTTTAAAAAAGAGTACCTTGGTACTCTTTTTTTTGTTAATTTTAAAGCAGTTAACAATTCAATGGAGTTAGTCATGACGCCAGCCACACAATTATTAAAAAAACACAAGGCCACTTTTGAGCTGCTCAGTTATGAGCATAACTCAAGTACACATAGCTTTGGTTTAGAAGCTGTTGAAAAGTTAAATCTAGCCGCTGAGCAGGTTTTCAAAACCTTGGTATTTGAAACCAATGAATTGCAGTTAGTAGTGGCAATTACGCCTGTGAGTCAACAAGTTAACTTAAAGCTCTTAGCAAAAGCATGTGGTGTTAAAAAAGTACATATGGCCGCTGCACAAAAGGTAGAAAATAGCACCGGATATATTCTTGGTGGCGTAAGTCCATTAGGGCAAAAAAAACGCTTAGCAACTTACCTCCATAGTAGCGCAAAGCAGTTTGATATTATTTATGTAAGCGCTGGTAAACGCGGCCTTGAAATTGCACTTGATCCCAATACATTAATAAAACTGTGTAATGGCAAATTAGCCGACTTTTAGTGGTGATTAACAGTGTTAGTTAACAGTCGATAAGCTTACACTACTTACCTTGCACAAACTTTAACATATCTTTATTTTCCCTCATTTTGTTTCTATTGTTGCTGAGGTTTAATTATTTTAGCGTTTTTTAGTAAAAAAAAATCAACTAAATACTTTTCAGCGTACAAGTGTTAGCTCTTTTTATTCAATGGCTTAGATAGCCTAAAAATAAATAAATTGAAAAAACTGTTAAAAAATTGCTTAGAGTAATTGATCTAAACCATTTTTTATGACGTAATGTAGGTATTATTGTCTGGTCGGATGAGTTGATTATGAGTTTACGTACAAAATTAAAAAAAGTATTACCAAGTATTTCTATCACTGAACAAGAAGCCCTTGATGCGGGTGATGTGTGGTTAGAAGGCTCTATTTACCAAGGTAAGCCTGACTTCAACGCACTTCGCGCAGTCCCTGCTGCTGTATTGAGCGCAGATGAACAAGCATTTATCGACGGCCCATTACAAGAGCTATTGGGTATGATCGACGATACAGAAATTCAAAATGGCATTCATTTACCTGAATACATTTTAGATTTTCTGAAAAAGGAACGTTTCTTTTCACTGATAATTCCTAAATCATTTGGTGGTTTAGAGTTTAGCCCTTATGCAAACTCAACTATCGTTGGCACAATCGCCACTAAAAGTTCTGCTGTTGCAGTAACCGTTATGGTTCCTAACTCGTTAGGCCCTGGTGAGTTACTACTGCACTTTGGTACTAAAGAGCAGCAAGCACATTATTTACCACGCCTAGCCAATGGCCGTGACATTCCATGTTTTGCACTCACAAGCCCAGAGGCTGGTTCTGATGCCGGTGGCATTCCAGATTTAGGTACTGTGACTAAAGGCATGTACAACGGCGAAGAAGTACTTGGTCTTGAGATCACTTGGGACAAGCGTTATATCACCCTTGCGCCAATTGCCACCGTACTTGGTTTAGCATTTAAAGTGGTTGATCCAAATGGCTTGCTAGGTGGTAAGGAAAACCTCGGTATTACGTGTGCACTTATTCCAAAAGAGCACCCAGGTGTTGAACTTGGTAATCGCCATGATCCAATGGGGATTCGTTTTTACAACGGTACTACGCGTGGCAACAAAGTATTTGTACCAATGGACTTCATTATTGGTGGGCAAAAGAACATCGGCCGTGGCTGGCAAATGTTGGTTAGCTGTTTAGGCGCTGGCCGTGGTATTTCATTACCTGCATTAGGTGTTAGTTCATCTCAGGTAGCATTTAAAGGTGCGTCTGAATATGCTGCGGTACGTGAGCAATTTGGCTTAGCAATCGGTCAATTTGAAGGTATTCAAGAAAAACTCGCTGATATTGCTGGTAAAACATACCTACAAGAAGCAATGCGTGTACTTACAACCGAAGGTTTAGGCATGGGCTTAAAGCCATCGGTTGTGACTGCAATTGCAAAATATCACATGACTGAAATTGGTCGCGACGTGCTTGACTCAGCAATGGATATTCAAGCTGGTAAAGCAATTCAGAACGGCCCGCAAAATACGTTAGCAAGCGGCTATGTTGCACAGCCAATTGCCATCACGGTTGAAGGCGCCAACATTCTTACACGTAACTTGATGATCTTTGGTCAAGGTGTAATGCGTTGTCACCCATATTTACAATCGATGGTTGAATCAATCCACAGCGAAAATAAAAATGCAGATAAAGAATTTAACCGCATTCTGCGTAAAACAGTGGGTTATAGCGTAGCAAACAGTTTACGTGCATTTCGTTTAGGCGTATTACCATTTACAGCAGGTGCTAATTCACCACTTCCAGAAGTACGTGAATATGAAAAAGCAGCTCATAAATTATCAGCTAAATTAGCAGTATATGCAGATTTTTCGTTACTGGTACTCGGCGGAAAACTTAAACAAGCGGAAATGCTATCAGCCCGTTTAGGCGATGTAATGAGCTTCTTATATGCGGCAATGGCATCAATTAAATATTATGAGCAAAAAGTGGCAAGCAGTGAACGCGAGCAAGCAGCGCCATATTTCCACTACGCAACACGTTTTGCATTACAAAGCGCCGAACAAGCATTGCATAAGTTTTTAGACAACTTCCCTGCAAGTGGCACACGTAAGTTTATGCGTTTTATTACCATGAACTATTCGACTAAAATGCCAAAAATTAGCGATGACTTAATTCGCGAATTAGCTACACAGGCGCAACTTGACACGGCATTTAAAAAGCAAATCACACACTTAGTTAAACCTATTGAAGGTGATGGACATTACATTAACGAGCAAGCGTATAAAGCGAAAATAGGCTGTTTAGATTTACTCGCAAAAGTGAAAAAAGCCTTGCGTGCTAAAACAATCAAACCAGGTATTCGTTTTGCACTTACTCTTGATAATGCACTTGTAGCAAATGTAATCACTGAAGAAGAATACGCTAAACTGATTGATTACAACAAAAAACGTGAACGCGCAATTCGTGTTGATGAGTTTGATTTTGATATGAACTTATTAGACGAAAATGCAAAACCGATAAACCCACTGAAAAGTGTTGTTAATCAGTAATATTTTTTAATTCAACAATGTAAGCGCCCAGAAGTTCGGGCGCTTTTATATTTAAAGCCCATACAGTTTTGTATGGGCTTTTTACGTAATTCGCTACTTGTTCTTAATTTAATGCCTAAGAATTTAAATTAACCATCTTGTTTCGCTTGTTTTTCTATCTCTATTATTTGTTTGTCTATTTGATCGGCTTCAAAGGAGAGTTCTGAGTATTTGCGTATATCGCCGTTACGTTGGGCATGCATTGCTTGTTCTAGTTTTATAGAAAGCTGCTTATGTAACTTTTTAGTTGGGTCTTTCTTAAAGAATGAAAACATATATTACTCGTATGGTAACTGGTGCAGATTGATACGTTTCAATTAATGTATTGGTTTACATTATGTTGAAATAGTAAGCTGGCAAAAGATAATGATTGCTAACATGTAGTTAAGTAGTGAGCTGTGTTGTCTATAAGCGCTTTAATCTTAAAATGTTTATGTCATACTAGGGTCTGTTGACCTTTCAAGGTTAAATTTGCAGCAGTCTGTTTGGTGTTTAGGCAAGGCAGAGCCTATGTGGTGTGGTCATTCCCCATAAATAGGCGATAACGCAGCATCAATGCCAAACAGGAGCTGCCCGAAGGGTTCTTCCTAGGGGTAATTAACTCTTTGTTACTTACATGGATGTAAGTAAGGGGCGTGAGCAGGACGCGGAAGCTTTGCTCGGTTTTTACTTAGCCCACTAGGTTACAAACCTCGCGCCGCGATTAAATTGCCCCTAGTTTGAACAAATATTAATCCGCAAAGGTCAACAGACCCTAGGCGCTGGCTTTATGAATATTGGTGCGTATGTCTTTTTATCTGCCATTAATTGGTCTTCATTATAAAAATATTAAAATCACTGAAACAATCACTGCTTTATGGAGTGGCTGTGGTGAAATAGTGCGTTGTCGTTTAGACGGTAAAGTCTGCGTCATTAAAGCGATTAGTGTGCCCGATCACATAAATCATCCGCGAATTTCGCAAACTGAGTTTGCAATTAACCGAAAGCGTCACTCTTATGAAGTCGAATTTTATTGGTATCAGTATTATGCGTCGCGATTACCATCTAGAGCAGGTGCTTTAAGGTGTTTTAATGCCATAGAACATGAGCAGCACAAAGTCTTAGTGTTTGCTGATTTTACAGAGTGTGGCTTTGTAAACGCAAAACCAATCCATACACATGTTACAGCCATTATTAAGTGGTTGGCGAATTTTCATGCTTTTCATTTTCAAGTCAAAGCTGATGGCTTATGGTCGCAGGGGGGTTATTGGCATTTAGCCACTCGACCAGATGAGTATGAGAAAATGGCAGATTGTGCTATCAAGCAACAAGCACACAGCATCGATCAAACTATTAGGGCATGTCCGTATCAAACGCTTATTCATGGTGATGCAAAAATAGCGAATTTTGCTATTAATAACGCGACACTAAATGTTGTCGGATATGACTTTCAATATGTTGGCGCTGGAGTAGGTGTTATTGACGTTATGTACTTTTTGGGTAGTTGTTTAAATGAACAGCAATTACAACAAAGAGCTGATGATTACTTAGCCGATTACTTTAAATATTTTGCCAACGCCATGCACATATTTGATAAAAGCGCATATAGCCATGCTGCTATTAACGAATGGCAAACCTTATGGCCAGTTGTATGGGCTGACTTTTACCGATTTTTAATGGGCTGGAGTCCAGAACACGTAAAAATTAATGCTTATATGCAATATCAAATTACAAAAACAAATTTTGGGGTAACGTAGAATGACGAAACAGATCCGTTGGGGAATGATTGGCTGTGGCGCTGTAACCGAGGTGAAAAGTGGCCCTGCGTATAAAAATACGAAAGGTTTTGTGTTGCAAGGCGTTACTCGACGAGATACCGCACTTGCTGAAGATTACGCAAAACGCCATAACGTACCTATGGTATTTAAAACGGCCGATGAATTGATTGTAAGTTCTGATATTGATGCCGTGTATATCGCAACTCCTCCCGATAGCCATATGGAGCTGGCGCTAAAAGTTGCTGCTGCGGGCAAACCATGTTGTATTGAAAAACCACTGGCGCCTACATTGGCTCACAGTGAAGTTATTCTTGAAGCTTTCAGTAGTAAAAATATTCCTTTGTATGTCGCGTATTATCGACGTTCTTTACCGCGCTTTAATAAAGTGAAAAGCTTGATTGATGCCGGTGAAATCGGCCAAGTACGGCATATTAATTGGCACTTGAGTAAAGCCTCCAGCGAGCAAGATAGATCAGGTGCCTACAATTGGCGTACCGATAAAACTATCGCACCAGGAGGTTATTTTGATGATTTAGCCAGCCATGGTCTCGATTTATTTGGTTACTTATTTGGTGATTATGAACAAGTGAAAGGACTGGCGACAAACCAGCAAAACTTATATGGCGCTTTTGATGCAATCACAGCGTGTTGGCAGCATAAAAACGGTATTACTGGCTCAGGAAGTTGGAACTTTGGTGGTTTTTCTCGTTTTGATGTTGTTACTTTATACGGTGAAAAGGGCGAGATCAGCTTTAGCGTATTTGATGAACAAGCAATTACGGTTATTAACGAAAGTGGTCAGCAACAACTAAGTATCGAAAATCCGCCTCATGTTCAACAATATCATGTGCAAAATATGGCGGCGTCATTACTTGAAAATATTACACATCCGTCAACAGGTCATTCGGCCGCACATACTAGTTGGGTGATGGAGCAAATTTTAAATAACTAAATCAGCGTGCGGGTATTGCTACGTTAAAAGCATCTTGCAATGCGCTTAGCATTAGCGCCTGCTCTGGCGGTGCAAATATTTGTGCGTGGCTCTGAAGAATAATTTGCTGGACTGCCTGTGTTTGCAATGCTTGGTCAAATAGCGTAATTGCTTGTTTGCCTAGCTCCGATTTCGAGCATGCAATATAACCAAACACAGCTTGTTGGGTTTTATCAACACTAAGATAACGTATATTGGCGATTCTGGTATCTTCTGAGTGACGCGAAATAAACACCGCACTGTATTCAATAATGGCATCGAACTTATTTTGAAATAACATTTGGCTAAGGCGATAAGCGCTCGTTGTGCCGCCTAAAACCATAAATGATTCGTTATGCTTGGCAATATAGTCATCTATTTTGTGACCATATGAACGTCCTGAAGCAATGCCGATGGTGAGATCATATTTATTTACCGCATCATTTAAACTAATATTTTCAGGTAGTTCTGGATGATTATACACCACTAAGCGATTAGCTGGAAAAGCCATAATTGGGTATGTACTAAATAATGCATTTTCAAGGCGTTCAGGTGTTTTGGTTTTATTGTACAAACACACATTTTTCATTGTGTGCAATTGTTGCCATTCTCTTAATCTACTCGCTGGGATAAAGTTTAACGCGATGGCACCATTGAGCTGTTTTTCAATATCAAGCATAAATCTAGTGGCTATGTTTTGTGAATCGTCATTAATCTGTGGTGCAAAGTCGGTCATTATTTGCACCTTTAATGGTTTTTTAGCCATCGCAAATGAAGGCATTATTGCAAATAAAATACCTATCAGGATCCCAACAGCAAACTTTGACATAAAACCTTTGTGAGCAAATCTTCTATAGCCATTATTATAGTTTAGTTACTTTAAAAAATAATAATAATTGCGTTAAATGAAATAAAAGCACTGTATCAGAGTGATAAAATAATACTTTTATTGCACAGATCATGCTTTTTTAAAGTCTGATGGTTTTTTTTAAGCTAAAATAAGCGCAATTTATTTTTCTTTTAGGCGTTTTTATGACTATTCATGTAATTAATCACCCACTTGTTCAACATAAACTTGGTCTTATGCGAGAGTACGGCATAAGTACTAAGAGTTTCCGTGAGCTTTCGTCTGAAGTCGGTACATTATTAACCTACGAAGCGACTAAAAATTTGCCACTGGAAAAAGTAACAATCACTAGTTGGGATGGTAATCAATTAGATGTTGAGCACATCAAAGGTAAAAAAATTACTGTTGTGCCAATTTTACGTGCTGGCCTTGGCATGATGGATGGTGTTATGCAATTACTGCCTGCTGCAAAAGTAAGTGTTGTGGGCCTGCAGCGTAATGAAGAAACGTTAGAACCAATCCCTTACTTTGAAAAGTTAGTCGGTAAAATTGATGAGCGCTTGAGCCTCGTTATTGATCCAATGCTCGCAACCGGGGGCTCGATGATTGCGACTATCGATATGCTGAAAAAAGCGGGCTGTAAAGAAATTAAAGTGATTGTATTGGTTGCCGCACCTGAAGGGGTTGAAAAAACCCTTGCAGCTCATCCTGATGTAGAGATTTTTACCGCATCATTAGACAGCCACTTAAATGAGAAAGGCTATATAATTCCTGGTCTTGGTGATGCTGGCGATAAAATTTTTGGTACTGTCTAACAGTGGATAACTCTACCTTTTCAATCAAAACAATTTTAACTGGGGCGCAAATGTTATTTGTCGCCTTTGGTGCCTTGGTGTTAGTTCCTTTATTAACGGGGCTTGATCCAAATGTGGCACTTTTTACGGCTGGTATTGGTACCTTGCTGTTCCATTTGGTAACTAAAGGTCAGGTGCCGATATTTTTAGCTTCATCATTTGCGTTTATTGCCCCTATTATTGCCTGCGTGCAGCTATGGGGTGTGCCTGCCACAATGGGGGGCTTAATGGCTGCCGGCGGGGCTTATATGTTGTTAAGTCTATTAGTGAAATTAAAAGGTGTAGCTACCCTGCATAAAATATTACCACCAGTTGTGGTCGGTCCGGTGATCATGGTAATTGGTTTAGCACTGGCACCTGTTGCAGTTAATATGGCAATGGGTAAAAGCGGCGATGGTTCAATTCAGTTGATTGCGTATCAACAAGCCATTTGGGTGGCGGCATTTTCGTTGTTAGTGACGCTAATTTTCGCGGTATGGGGCAAAGGTGTATTTAAGCTGATCCCTATCTTAGCTGGAGTCATCGCAGGTTACAGTTTATCGCTATATTTAGGGATCGTGCAATTTGATGCTGTTACTAATGCACCGTGGTTTGCAATGCCAGCTTTTACTTGGCCTGAGTTTAAATGGCAAGCGGTGTTATTTATGGTGCCGGTGGCAATAGCCCCCGCTATTGAACATATTGGCGATATGATGGCGATTAGCCAAGTAACCAATAAAGACTATTTGAAAAAACCGGGCTTACATCGCACCTTGTTTGGTGATGGATTAGCTACTACTGCAGCGTCTATATTCGGCGGGCCACCTAATACCACCTATTCAGAGGTCACCGGCGCAGTGATGCTTACGCGTAACTTTAATCCTAAAGTGATGATGTGGACTGCCATTATCGCCATTATTTTAGCGTTTGTGGCTAAAATGGGCGCTGGTTTGCAAACCATACCAGTACCTGTGATGGGGGGGATCATGATTTTGCTGTTTGGCTCAATTGCTGTGGTGGGTTTAAATTCGTTAGTGAAAAGTGGAGAAGACTTAACGGCTCCACGTAACCTCAGTATTGTGGCACTGATTTTAGTGTGTGGCATTGGTGGTATGCATATCGGTGGCAACGAATTTAGCTTACAAGGCGTGAGCCTATGCGCTATTTTAGGCATAGTGCTTAATTTAGTGTTACCAAAGGCTGATAAGCCAACGTAATATTTTGCACATTCAGCTAATAATTTGCACCAAAATAGCGCATTTAATATGCGCTATTTTTTTAACTAACTAAAAAATATAAAGTTATAAAACTGGTCTAGTAACTGCATTTACCTCATTAACAGTGTCATACTGATCAGGAGCGTTTAATGCAAGAGACAAATATTGTGGATATCACCCCATTTTTAGCAAAACATCAGCTGCCACTCAAATATCAGTATTTGAGTGAACAGTACTTCGTCCCACTCGCTGAAGATATTCTCCACAGCAAACCAACCGATGGTCCAATGCTGGTGGCAATCAATGGTTGCCAAGGCTCCGGTAAAACGACATTAGCTGATTTTTTAGTTACTTGGATCAACTGTAATACAGCGTTTAACAGTATTGCGATTTCGATTGATGATTTTTATCACAGCCAAGCGCATCGTCAACAACTAAGTAAAGATGTACATCCGTTATTTGCAACGCGCGGTGTGCCAGGTACCCATGATACAGCGCTTATGCAGCAGACTTTTACCGCGTTACTTGCAGGTAAAGTAGGGGTGCCTTTGCCACAGTTTGATAAACAAACCGATGATCCAGTTACGCAAGCGTTATGGCCTACTAATAAACAGCCTGTTGATATCATTTTTTTTGAAGGTTGGTGTGTTGGCAGCATAGCGCAACAACCTTATCAATTACATCAATCAGTTAATCAATTAGAACAATATGAGGATCCTGAAGGTATTTGGCGACGCTGTGTAAATAGTTGTCTAGCGAATGAATACCAAGATATTTTTGCAATGATTGATTATACCGTGATGCTAAAAGCACCGTCATTTGCCGATGTATATGGGTGGCGATTAGAGCAAGAGCAAAAATTACTGTCGCATAAAGGACGAGGCCAAGGAACGTTCGATGAGCAACAATTAGTGCGATTTATTTCTCATTTTGAACGTATTACGCGAGAAAATTTAACTCAGTTACCAGAGCAGGTCGATGCATTACTGAGCTTAGATAAAGTACGTGATATTAGTGCTATGAAACTACGCGCAGATGATGTTGCAATGCCACTTATTTTCACTGATTTAGACGGTACGTTACTTGATCATAACGATTATCAATGTACTGAGATTGCTCCGTTTTTAAGCCAATTGAGTCGCGCAGGTATCGCTGTAGTATTTAATACCAGCAAAACGTTTGCAGAGGTAATCGCACTGCAAAAATCACTTGGGCTAAACCAGCCGTTTATTATTGAAAATGGCGGGGCTGTATATATCCCAAAAAATTATTTTTCATTAAAACCAATTGGCTGCGAAGAGCTGGATGAATATTGGCGTTATGCGCTGTCGCCAACCAATAAACAGTTGTACAGTGAATTACTTGAATACGGTAGCGAGTTTAGTGCTTATTACCGTTTGTTCAGTCAATTATCAGCGCAAGAAGTCAGTCAGATAACAGACTTGAGCCTAGCACAAAGCGAACTTGCCCGTATTCGTGAATATTCAGATCCGCTTTTTTGGCAAGGCACAGAGCAACAGCTGCTTGACTTTTTAGAGGCAATAAAACCGCTTGGTTATGAAGTGTTAATAGGCGGGCGTTTTATTCATTTAAATCGCAGCACCAATAAAGGTAAAGCGCAAAACTGGTTAGTAGAGCAATTTAAAAAACATTGTCGTCATGCTTTCACTACTATTGCACTGGGTGATAGCCAAAATGATATGGCGATGTTGGATGCCGCAGATATCGCGATTTTAATTAATAATCCTGCCAGTAAAGCCAAGGCAAAACTATCCCACAAACCATGGCGTGTTAGTGAACACCCAGCCCCACAAGGTTGGCTCGATGAAGTAGCAGATCTAAGTGTTATCAAAGCGCAATTAGCGTCTAAACAGGAGCAATCACATGGCTGATTTTTACCAAAATGGCATCATAACAACATTACATAATATTGCCGACCGTCCGCTGGCTGATCTAGAAGCTGAACTCGTTAGCTTTTCAAAACAACGGCCAATGGGCTTGATTTTACCCTCCCTGTACAGTGAACTGGAAGGCCCTGCATTACAAAATATTGTGCAAGAATTAAAACATGTTCCTTATTTGTCGCAAATTACGATTGGCTTAGACAGGGCCGATGAGAGTCAGTATCGTCATGCATTACAATTTTTTGCAGAGCTTGACCAACATCATCGCGTGCTTTGGAACGAAGGGCCACGTTTGCAAGCACTCGATAAAGAGTTGCAAGCGTTAGGCGTCGCGCCGCGTGAACTCGGCAAAGGCCGTAATGTGTGGTACTGCATGGGTTATAAATTGGCAACGGCAAAAGTTGAGTCAATAGCGCTGCATGATTGTGATATTTTAACTTATGACCGTAGTTTATTAGCGCGATTAATTTATCCAGTTGCTCACCCGCGGTTTAACTATGAATTTTGTAAAGGCTTTTACCCTCGTACTGCTGATGGCAAGATCAATGGCCGTGTATCGCGTTTACTCGTTACTCCTTTATTGCGTTCATTTAAAACCATTTTAGGCAGCACTGACTACCTTGAATATATGGATTCATTTCGTTATCCGCTGGCGGGGGAATTTTCGTTTCGCCGTGATGTGCTCAACGATATTCGTATTCCTAGCGATTGGGGCTTAGAGATTGGCGTACTGTCTGAAATGTACCGAAACTACTCACACAATCGCTTGTGCCAAGTAGATATTGCAGATAACTATGATCATAAACACCAAGCGCTGTCACTGGATAATCAAGCGGCTGGCTTATCAAAAATGTCGATAGATATCACCAAAGCGCTGTTTCGTAAGTTAGCCACGCAAGGAGTGACATTTACCACGGAAACCATTCGGTCACTTAAAGCAACTTATTATCGTATCGCACTGGATTTTATTGAAACTTATCATAACGATGCCATGATGAACGGCTTAAAACTCGATATTCATCAAGAAGAAAAAGCAGTCGAAATGTTTGCACAAAACATTATGAACGCAGGTGAGCATTTTTTACAGTATCCAATGGAAGCGCCATTTGTGCCTAGCTGGAACCGTGTAGCCTCAGCAATGCCTGATGTGTTTGCGCGTTTAGAAGAAGCAGTAGAGCTTGATAATAAAGACTTTTTGTCGTGAACTTGGGGAGCTTAAATGACTAGAGAGTTATTACAACAACGTGTTGAGCAGCATTTAGAGACGATTTACGCAAAAACGGATCTTGGGGTAAATATAACTCGGCTTGCCAAAGAGCTAATTTCTACCATGCTAAAAGAGGATGCGGTACGAGATCCTACGCCGCATAAAAATCGCTGGGATGAGCAGGATATTATTTTAATTGCGTATGGCGATTCGATCATGCAGTTTAATGATGTTACTGATGCTGTACCAAGCCCGAGTGAGCCACCACTGCATACTTTACATCGATTTATTAAAACGCAATGTGCGGGGTATATTAACGCTTTACATATTCTTCCTTTTTATCCTTACAGCTCCGATGAGGGTTTTTCGGTGATGAATTATGTGCAGGTGAATGAGTCTTTGGGAAGTTGGCAAGATATTCAAGCCATAACTAAAGATGTGAAACTCATGGCTGATTTAGTGATTAATCATTGCTCGAGCCGTAGTCGTTGGTTTGAAAACTTTTTACAGGGTAAGGAACCTGGTGCCAGTTATTTTAAAACCGCAGCGCTTGAAGATGATTTATCACAAGTTGTTCGGCCTCGTACCTCGCCACTATTAAATACAGTGCAAACGGCTTTGGGAGAGCGTCATGTATGGTGTACGTTTAGCCATGATCAAGTGGATTTAGACTTTGAAAATCCGTTGGTGTTAAATGAATTTGTGGGGATCATCCGTCACTATCTTGATAACGGAGTACGCATTTTTCGCCTAGACGCAGTGGCTTTTTTATGGAAGCAGCTAAATACCTCATGCATTAATTTACCTCAGACACATGAAGTGATCCGTTTACTGAGGACCTTAATTGAGCATGTTGAGCCCAGTGTTGTGATAATCACTGAAACTAATATACCTAACAGGGAAAACTTATCTTACTTTGGTAACGCTAATGAAGCCCATTGTATTTATAACTTTTCGTTGCCGCCGTTGTTATTGCATACCTTGCTCAGTGGTGACAGTGCAGCACTAAAGAATTGGATGATGAGCATGCCACCGGCACAAAACGGCACGGCGTACTTCAATTTTATAGCATCACATGATGGCATTGGACTGAGACCAATTGAGGGATTATTAGATCATAATGAAGTGGCTAAGATGGTCAGTACGGTTAGTCATTTTGGGGCAAAAATATCGATGCGCACCGCTGAAGATGGCACCAGCTCACCGTATGAATTAAATATAGCGTTGTTCGATGCCTTGCAGGGTACTCATAAAGGCCTTGATAAATGGGGAGTGTCACGCTTTTTGTGTGCTCATGCAATTATGTTGGCCCTTGAAGGGATCCCCGGACTGTATATTCATAGTTTAATGGGCACTACTAACGACTATATTCGTTTAGAAAATACCCAGCATAATCGCTCTATTAACCGTCATCGCTGGCAAGAAGCCGATCTACTCAATAAACTAGCTGACAAAACCAGTCATTATGCGCAGGTATTTAATAGCATGCAAAAACTGTTAGCAATACGCATTAAACAGCCAGCTTTTCATCCTAATGCAACCCAGTTTACTTTGCATTTAAGTGGTGCGCTGTTTGGGTTTTGGCGGCAAAGTATTGATAGAAGCCAAAGTATATTTTGTGTCTATAACGTCAGTGATGTACCGCAAACTTTGCGATTAGCGGATTTAAATTTAATCAACACTGAATATTGGTATGAATTGATTATGGGTGTGCAATTAATGGACGATATACAAAGCATTGAGCTCCTACCTTATCAGGCGCTTTGGTTATCTAATCAGACTTAAATTTATCACCTAAAAATAGTCGGCTTTGAGTCGTAATGTTACTGTATTGCTTTGAGTAATTTGTATCATGGCAGTATATTGTAATAGTGAAAGCTTGTAAGTACTGATTCTAAGTCGATGCAAGTATTGTAAATTATTGACTTGTAAGCGCATTGTAAAGGGGCTTTACAGTGCGTTTTCGATCTCTTTGGCTAGGTTATCTACAGTAAATTTCAATGGGTGTGCTTGGCTGCGAGAAAACTTTGAAAAATCTATTTTATGTAATTTCCCTTGGTTAATGTGTTCAATTAGTTGTTGGGCTTTTGGGGTTTTTTCAGTAAAAAAGGTCAGGTCTTCATGCTTTAATGAAAACTGCTGCGGTTTTTTTATTTCGTCAGAAATAGCTATCATGGCATACGCCCCTAGTAATACATGTCCGCCCATAGAGACGTCTAAGTTCATATTAGTTAACGGTGCTTTATCCCAGTTGAAACCGCCGACTACAGCACTTTCTCTTCGTTGTTGTGTGTTTAAAGCATTAATTGCGCCAAAGCCGATTGCATCATTTGCACACCAAATAGCATTAACATTAGGAACTGCATTGAGAAAAGCTAATGTTTTTGAAAAGCTTTGCTCCATAGACCAGTTTGCAACATCTTCGGCAACAATTGTTACGTCAGGATGTGTAGCTAAAAAGTCATCTAATCCTGCGCGTCGTTTTATTGCTGCGGATGTGGTGTGATCACCTAATAATGCGAGGATATTCATTTTACCCACATGACGCTTTTGATGTTGCTGATACAGCGCTTGTGCTAATTTATAACCGCCATCACGATTACCGGGTACTACGCTACCAATAACATCAATGTTATGTTGCTTTAACATGCGTAATTTTACTTCATCGGGTCTGTTTAATAAAAAATAGATAGGAATATTATTGGTCTTAATGCTGACCAGATAATCGCTGAGTACTTTTTTTTCATCAACGAGGATTAAATAGTCGGGTTTTGATTTTATTGCTTGAGCAATCAAGGCTTTCATTTCGATATGATTACGGCTTGCGAAATGTATGGTGAGGTTAATATCTAAATCATTTGCAGCAGCTTGCATTGAGCTGGCTACTTTATACCAAAATTCACCGGTACTATTCGCTGAAGTATCGTGCTGCTTGGCAAAACCAGGATTTATAAATGTAATATTCAATGCGGCGAAGCTACCAGGGCTAACTATTAAACACAATAATAAGACCAGCCAATAAATTTTTAATAGTTGCATTAAACCTAAACCTAAAAAGAGTCACGCCGTTAAGCGGCGATTATAACATAAAATCATTGTTATCCTTACACCGCGTAAGGTTATATTCATTGCCGCTGAGGTGTATAATGATTTTTCATTTTTTGAGTTGTAACTGTTGGGATTATTATGAAAGTATTTCTGTGTCTTGTGGCACTGCTGTTTGTTCCGAGTTTATTTGCTAACGACGATTTAGATCTTGAAGCCAACATGAAGAATATGGGGCTTGCGTTCAAGCATACTGCTGAAGCAACACAACTACAGGAGTTTAATACCGCGATCGATGAATTTATGATATTGGTTAAGCGAAGTAAAACAGCCACTTTTCACAAAGAGGCTGAGCAGTCACTGCAAGGTTTAGATAAAGTGATCGCAAAAGCTGAACTTGCAAAAAAATTAGCTAATGAGCAAGGACTCGATGCAGCCAAAGGACCGTTAAAAGCCATTGATGGGCTACGTAAGCAATATCACAAACTGCATGAGCCACCAGGATTTTGGGAGTTGTTGTTCGGTAAGTAATGTCAGATTGTATTTAAGTTTAGCCTTAAAGACTGTACGCCTATATCAATGCGTACAGTCTGTGATAGTTGTTTATTTTCTTCCTTTCTTTTTCATACCTTGCACGGCTTTAAAGCGTGGATTGTCTTTACAGATCACAAAAACGCGTCCTTTGCGTTTAACAATTTGACATCCCGGGCGGTTTTTAGCACTTTTCAATGAACTCAAGACTTTCATGATTATTTGCTCCCTAAGTTTTTAAAGCGGCGATTAAACGCTGCAACTCGACCATCTGTTGCAACAGATTTTTGCTTACCGGTATAAAATGGATGTGAGTCACTTGATACATCAATAGGTACGTAAGGGTATGTTTTGCCATCTAACTCAACGGTTCGATCAGTTTTAATTGTTGAACCAATAATAAAGTAGCTATCGGCGGCCGTGTCATGAAAAGCAACCGTTTGGTAATCAGGGTGAATATTAGGTTTCATAAATAGCCTTTTACTGGAAATTAATGTTATGTGATATTATCACTATAATTTATAGTAAATAAGAATTCTTTGCAAATACTATTTTTGAGTTGTTGGTAAAGTAGCTGATTTGATGTTTATTCACACAAACAAGTTAAAAAATCAGCAGTTGATTTAAAAAAACTAGCTATTGGGAATTAGCCTGTTATAAATAATAAGTAATCAAGAATAGGAGTCAGATTATTATGAGTGGATCAGCCCAGCAACAGCATAGTAGTGAACAAAGTCAGGAAATAGATCAGGGCGTCATGGAGACATTACGTAGTCGTGATCATAGTGTCCTAGCACAACAAATAGACCCATTAAGCTGCACCCATAATGACATTGTTGAATTGCTTGCACAGTATTTGGCATTAAGTGATCAAGAAGATGATGAAATTTTTGATGCCTGGTTTGATGGCCTTAGTAAAGCGCAACATACGGTTTTAAAAGTATTTGAAGTATATCGCGGTCAGTTTGAGCATCAATAGTAGAGCAAAAAGTCGTTTTTTAAAGTGCTAAATTTTCAAGCGAAGCGACTGTTTTAGTATGTAATTGGCGCTTCTCGGTATTGTAATGTTTTACAGATAAAGGCAATACATTACATGCAAGCTTCAGTAAGTCGCCTTGCGGCCTTTGTGTATACTAAATTAAGCCCTTCTTAGGGGCTTGAGCAATCCTCGAGTTTTTAGTTGTCGCTCACTTTACTGATAAATCATATTTAAGCACTAGTGCATCAATATAACGGGCACGAAGGGTATGTTGTTTTTCGTGTTCGGCACCATGACTAAGCGCGCGATTTAATAGTTTTAAAGCAGGGTGTAATTTGCTTCGCTCTGCTTGTGTGAGGTTTGGCTTTGTGCGTAATTCGGTTATATCATCTACAACTAAGCGACCAATATCAACGGCGGCGATTTCTTCAATTAAGCCATTTTGAGTTAGCACACCGTATTTACTGCATAAAAATTGTTGCCATACTTGTTGTAGGTGCTCTTCTAATTCACAACCAAATAGCTCTTCGTTAAATTCAAATCCTTGTTGAGCTAGCTTCGTTAAACTTGCACTGTATTGTTGTGCAAAGTAGTTGAAGGCTTGACTGGATGAATCAATTTTTTGCTTGGCTAAGCCTTGTCCCCAGTTAACGCATCCTCTTGGATAGAAGTCGTCGTATTCTTCGCATTCATATAAACCAGAGTAAGAGCTACAACTAAGCTGATTTTTAATACAGTAACTGGGTTTTGGAAATAACCCGTTTTGTTGCCAAATTGCAAGAGTATCTTCATCGATTGCTAAGGCATGACAAAGCTCTTCGCTGTGATAAAAATGGGTTGCTAAAAATCGTGATAAACGCATAAAAGTGCACTCAAGGTTAGAAAATAAATATACTGTTTATTTATACAGTTGTTTATTTTGGACTAAGCACCTCTACAACACAAGTAATTTAATTAATTAGTTATGCAACACTCGGAAAACGCCTGCTTTTATGTTACAACTACGGCAAGTTTTTTTAAGATTAATTTTTTATGCGCACCCTAGAACAAATTAAACAAGCAAGCCTCATCACAGCAATTAAAACGCCTTATTTAGCCAGTGGTGAAATTGACTTAGCCACCTATGATTATTTAGTTGAACAGCAAATCGCCGCCGGTGTTGATGGTATTGTGGTCGGTGGAACCACAGGTGAAGGCCAGTTAATGAACTGGGAAGAGCATTTAATGCTGATTGCGCACAGCGTTAATAAGTATGCAGATAAGTTGGTGATTGTTGGTAACACTGGCAGTAACAATACCCGCGAAGCCGTTAAAGCGACTGAGTATGGCTTTGCCAGCGGTATGGACGCAGCACTACAAATTAACCCTTATTATGGCCGCACATCGATTGCCGGTGTTATTGAACACTTCAAACGAGTGCTGGCAATTGGTCCTGCGTTTATCTATAACGTAGCAGGGCGCACGGGGCAAGATTTAACCCCTGATATAATTGAACCGTTAGCACAACACGAAAATTTTATAGGTGTTAAAGAGTGTGGTGGTAATGAACGCATTGAGCACTACGAGCAACAAGGCATTGCTTGTTGGTCTGGTAATGACGATGAAGCACATGATGCTCGCCATACTTATAAAGCGCATGGCGTGATCTCGGTAACCTCTAATTTAATTCCTGGCTTGTATCGTCAATTAATGGACAGCAAAAGCGATGCGCTGAACGCGTCATTACAACCTTTGATCAGTTGGTTGTTCTGTGAGCCAAATCCAATTGCAATTAATACTGCATTGATGATGACAGGTGCAGTCAAGCCTGTATTTAGATTACCTTATGTGCCATTAAATGAGCAGCAGCAAGCGCAAGGGGTTACGTTGATCAATCAACTTGATGATGTTGCTGTTGTAGGTGGCTCTAAAGCCACACCATTAAATTTAGAAAATACAATTATTCTGCCATAATTTAGTTTGGGCTTTAAAAGATCGCCAACCATTGTTGTTATTGCTTAGCAAAGTATGCTTTGAAAAGGTCAAACACAAAAATGGCTGTAGAAGAGAAAAGGTAATTCTAGTTGGTTTATATATTTAAAAACTAACTGTTTGCCTTAAATTGCTGTATAATTTGCGACCCTTGATAATGTGGCCGCAGGTTATACAGCATGAATTTTAAATCTTTTAGTTTTGCCCCTGAACTTCTTCAGGCGTTAGATGAACTTAACTATCACACCCTTACGCCCATTCAACGTAATGCTATTCCAGCAGTACGTAAAGGCAAAGATGTTTTAGCCAGTGCCCAAACAGGCACCGGTAAGACAGCTGCTTTTGCTTTACCAATTATTCAAAAATTATCTGAAGTTGAATACACAAAAACTAATGCACCACGTGCCTTAGTGCTAGCACCAACCCGTGAGCTTGCAGAGCAAATTGCAAATAATTTTACTGATTTTGCAAAGTACACCAAGCTTAAAACTGTGAGTTTATTTGGCGGTGTTAGTACGGTAGGTCAAGCTAATGGCTTAAAAGCGGGTGTCGATATCGTAGTCGCAACACCGGGTCGTTTACTGGATCATATTCGTTTAGGTAATCTAAGCCTTGCTGACGTACAACATCTTGTGCTCGATGAAGCTGACCGTATGCTTGATATGGGCTTTATTGGTGATATGCAAACAGTGATCAATGGCTGTGCTGAAGATCGCCAAATTTTGTTGTTCTCTGCAACATTCCCAGCGGCAATTAAACAGTTTGCTAGCAAAGTACTCAAGCAAGCTGAAATTGTCCGTGTTGATCAAACCAACAGCACTGCTGCAACCGTTCATCACGTGGTTTATCCAGTTGAAGAGCGCCGTAAACAAGAGCTGCTTTCTGAATTGATCGGTAAGAAAAACTGGCAGCAAGTGTTAGTGTTCGTCAACATGAAAGAAACGGCTGATGAGCTAGTTAAAGAATTAAACTTAGATGGTATCCCGGCTGCTGTGTGCCATGGTGATAAAACCCAAGGTAACCGTCGTCGTGCATTAAGTGATTTCAAAGCGGGTAAAGTACGTGTGCTTGTGGCTACAGAAGTTGCCGCTCGTGGGATTGATATTGATGACCTACCACGTGTAATTAATATTGACTTACCATGGCTTGCTGAAGATTACGTACACCGTATTGGTCGTACAGGTCGTGCCGGTAAACAAGGTCAAGCAATCTCATTTGTTAGCCGCGAAGAAGAAAATATGTTGTTTGAAATTGAAACCTTAATCGGTCAAAAAATTCAGCGTGAATACTTGCCGGGTTATGAAGTAAGTAACCGTGAAGTACTGATTGATAAAATTGGCAAAAAACCATCGCATTTGCGTCGTAGCCATTCAAATAAACCATCAGGTCAAGCAACTGGTGAAGCGCGAGCTAAAAACCGTTCACGTATCTCAAACGTACGTAAAACCCTCAAAGGTGCCAAACTTTCGTTAAAGAAATAATGGTATAAGTTAAGTCATTAACACCAAAAAGCCTCAATAAATGAGGCTTTTTTGTGAACAGTGAAAAACTACTTAGCTATTTTTCTCAAGCATAGATAACGCTAATGCTTCAGCGGCCTTTATACCGTCAATGCCTGCGGAAAGAATACCACCTGCATAACCCGCACCTTCACCGGCAGGGTATAGGCCTTGGGTATTGATACTTTGCATGCTTTTATCTCGTTTAATGCAAATTGGTGATGAAGTACGGGTTTCAACGCCAGTTAATAAGCCATCGTTTGATGAAAAACCACGAATTTGCTTATTAAATGCAGGAATTGCTTCACGAATGGCATCAATTGCATATTTAGGTAACACATTTGCTAGATCAGTGAGTTTGATACCTGGTGTGTATGAAGGCTTTACATCGCCTAAGTCACTTGAATCTTTACCTTTTAAGAAGTCGCCAATTAACTGTGCTGGTGCATCGTAATTACTACCACCTAGTTCAAAGGCTTGCTCTTCTAGTTTTCGCTGCAGATCAATACCGGCTAATGGATGACCTGGGAAATCTTCTTCAGGAGAAATCCCCACAACAATGGCACTGTTAGCGTTGCGTTCGCTGCGAGAATACTGACTCATGCCATTCGTTACCACGCGACCTTCTTCAGAGGTTGCTGCAACCACAGTACCGCCTGGGCACATACAAAAACTGTAAACAGTACGGCCGCTGTGACAATGGTGAACCAGTTTGTAATCTGCAGAGCCAAGAATCGGGTTACCAGCATTATCACCAAAACGGCATTCATCGATCATAGATTGTTTGTGCTCAATTCTAAAACCAACTGAAAACGGTTTTGCTTCAACGTAAATCCCTTTATCGTATACCATTTTAAATGTATCACGTGCGCTGTGACCTACCGCAAGCACAACATGACGGGTATCAAGTTGTTCACCGGAGGATAATTTCAGTCCTGTTACTTGGCCATCATCAAGTAGGATGTCATCAACGCGGGTGCTAAAACGAATTTCACCGCCGAGCGCTTCAATACTTGCACGCATTTTTTCAATCATCGTAACCAGCTTAAAAGTACCAATATGCGGTTTGCTGACATACATAATTTCTTCTGGTGCGCCCGCAGCTACAAATTCAGTGATTACTTTACGACCATAATGCTTTGGATCTTTAACTTGGCTGTAAAGTTTTCCGTCAGAGAATGTTCCTGCGCCACCTTCACCAAATTGCACGTTTGACTCGGTATTTAGAGTACGTTTTCGCCAAAAACCGAAAGTGTCTTTGGTACGTTCACGTACTTCTTTACCACGTTCTAAAATAATGGGTTTAAATCCCATTTGCGCCAGTATTAAACCAGCAAACAGTCCACAAGGGCCAAAGCCTATTACCACAGGACGTTCTTGAATTGTTGCTGATGCTTGAGCAACAAATTTATAGCTGGTGTCAGGGGCTGGTTTTACATGTTGGTCTTTAGCAAACTGAATTAATAATTGCGCTTCATTATCAACCTCAATGTCGAGGGTATAAATAAGTAAAATGGCGGTTTTTTTACGGGCATCGTAACCACGTTTAAAGACATTAAAGCTATGGAGTTGGCTGTTATCAATGCCAAGTTTAGTTATAATTGCTTGCTTTATGGCATCTTCGCCATGATCAAGTGGCAGCTTAATTTCTGTTAAACGTATCATATTTAGTCTCTGTTAGGTGTCTTAGCAGTCGCTGACGCGAGTTGCTCACAATAACGGACTATTTTACGTTAATTTATGCCTCGATGGCAGCGATTATTTATTGTATTTTGGCTGTGGTTGGGTATGATCTCCAGCTGTATTAAGATATGTTAGGCAAACGTTAAAATGGCATTTGTAGTCACTGAAAACTGTATAAAGTGTAAATACACTGACTGTGTAGCAGTGTGTCCAGCAGATGCGTTTTATGAAGGCCCTAATTTCTTGGCGATCAGTCCGATTGATTGTATTGATTGTGGTTTATGTGTTCCAGAATGCCCCGCTGAAGCAATTTATCAAGAAGATGAATTACCTGATTCGCAACAAGAATTCACCGAACTAAATGCCGAACTTGCTCTTATTTGGCCGCGTATCACTGATGTAAAACCAGCCCCTGAAGATGCCGATACCTGGAATGGTGTGGCCGATAAATTAAAGTTAATTGAGACCTAAAATCTCAGCTTTTTGTCTTGATTAGTTAATTAAAATAACATTTTTACAATCAAACTATTAACAAATGTACCTGCGTGAATTACAATTGCTACTTAACTTACTCATCCGAGTAACTGAGTATTAAATGGATGTTTATGCAGTATATAAAATTAATAACGTCACCTGTCTGGGTTTTAGCTTTCGCTTTATGTAGTACGTTTGCACACGCTGAGCAACAACAATTTAGTTTAGCGCACATTGGTCAAGGTATTGATCTTGATGGTGAGTTGAGCGAACCGCACTGGCAACAAGCCACTTTAATCCCTTTACGCTATCAAAATGAACCCAACGAAAAAGGCATACCACCTGTAAAAACAGACGCTTATATCTATGAAGATGGCAACTATTTATATCTTGGTTTTGTTGCTTATGATAATGATCCCAGTCAAATACGTGCAGCACTTCGAGATCGCGATACATTATGGTCGGATGATAATGTCGCATTGATGATTGATACTTTTAACGATGAGCGAACAGGTTATGAGTTTTACGTAAATCCACTCGGTGCACAAGGTGATATGCGCATGACCGATACCGATGGCTGGACTGAAGACCCATCGTGGGATGCGATTTGGGACAGTGCAGGGCAAATAACTGACAAAGGTTATACCGTAGAGATGCGCATCCCGTTCACTGCATTGCGTTTTCCTAAAAATAAAGCCGATATGACATGGGGGTTTGCGCTGTGGCGTAATTATCCTCGAGATGTTTTATATCAATTATCCAATGTAGGTTTTGACCGCGACGTGAAATGCAGTTTTTGCCAGTTTGATAAAATAACAGGCTTTAATGCCATGGAGCCGAGCAAAAATATTCAATTAACACCGACCTTGACCGCTCTTCGCAATGATGTGAAAGAGGCTGTACCAGGGGATTGGCAAAATGGTGATATTGAGACTGAAGCTGGACTCGATTTACGTTGGGGGATCAGCCAAGATGCGGTTATTAATGCCACAATTAATCCCGATTTCTCGCAAGTAGAGACCGATAGTTTAGAGTTGGATGTCAATACCACATACTCTATTTATTATGCTGAGAAACGCCCGTTCTTTTTAGATGGTGCATCGTATTTCAAAAGCAGTTTATTTGAGCTTTTATATACTCGTACAATTGCCGAGCCTGAAATTGGCGCCAAAATAACCGGTAAAACAGATGCACATAGTTATGCTTTTATGTATGCCGATGATGAAAATACCAGTCTTTTTTTACCGACTAACCAAGGTTCTGGCTTTGCTAATTTAGCTGAAAAATCAAAGTCAGCGGTTGGCCGATATCAATACGACATTGGCGAGCAGGGCACTATTGGGGTGATGAGCACCCACCGTGAAGCGAATGACTATCACAATACCGTACTGTCGGTAGATGGTAGTTATTGGTTTAATCAAACAGATAGTGTGTTGTATCAAGTTGCTACCTCTGATACTAAAAACTCCGCTTTTTTAACTGATAATTATGGCTTGGAGAAAAATCAATCTGATCAAGCTTATAAGATCGAGTTTGCTCGCGAGAAACGGGATTATAAGCTACTTGCCAGTTACGAAGATATTGGTGAGGATTATCGTACCGATGTTGGCTATCAAGGAAAAGTAGATTATAAAAAAGTGTTACTAGGCGGCGGGCAAACTTGGTACTTAGACGCAAGTGAGATGATAACCGAATATTCTTATAATGTTGATTGGGACAAAACCTGGGCGCAAGATGGTAGCTTGCTTGAAGAAGAGTACGAAGGGTATATTTTTTTAAAAGGCCAATTACAGTCATCCTTAGAGTTTGGTTTGATCCATCGTAATGAGAGCTATAAAGATGATTTTTATAATCAAAATATCGGCTTTATTTATGGTGGTTTTAACCCAAGCAAAGATTTACGTATTACGCTCTATAGTGAGTTTGGTAGTAAAATAGATTACAGTAATGAGCAGTTAGGTGATTTATTTACTCTAGAGCCAGAACTTACCTGGGACATCAATGATCATTGGCAACTACAGCTTGAACACAGTTATAGCCGTTTAGATAACCCACAAGGTGAAAATGTATTTACAGCGAATCTAACCGATTTACGAATTTATTATAAATTTAATATGCGCTCGATGCTGAAACTGATTTTACAGTTTGAAGATATCGACCGAAATCAAAATGCTTATTACTTTGCTGTAAATCACATCAACCGAGATTATGGCAGTCAGCTTGTTTACTCATATAAAATTAACGCACAAACATTATTTTACTTGGGTTATTCAGATAAAGGCTATCAAGATGACTCATTAAAAAGTATAGAACGCGATCAACGTACTTTCTTTACTAAATTAAGTTATGCATGGCAGCTTTAAATTACATTTTAAAAAAGCCCTTAGTATTTAACTAAGGGCTTTTTTATTGCTATAAATTACGAAAATATGCATCAACAAACTGTTGTTGGTTTGGTGCTTTTGGCGCTGTAGTAAATTTGATTAATGAGTCGGTATGACGCAGTTTTAGTTCATTACTAAATTCACAATCAACCTGATTAAATTGTTGTACTTTAGCTTTAAATTTAGCTGATTGTTGGCATTGCTTTGCTAATGAGTTGGCTACTTGTGCACAATATGCGCCAACGGCATAAGTTTGTAAGGTTTTATCATCAAGTGCTTGCCAATTTACTGAGGTGGCTATGTCTTTCTCACACTGTAAATTTAGCTCTTTACTAGCGTCAGTAAGTGCGATTTGTGATTGTTTAATTGCATTATCGCGATCAAACTTAGCTAGTTTTAACTGAATACCTTGCTCAAGTTGGCTTATATATTGTGCATAGGTATCTTCGCTTATTCCTTTTGCTCGCTTATCTTTTAGTTCACTCAAATAAATTGCTTGGCGGCTATTTGGCAAATATAGTGTGTAGCTACAACAGCTATAACCTTGCTCTTTCGTGACGAGTGCTCGCTGTTCCCCGTCAAACGTGTATTTGTAAGCTTGTATACTTCCGTGAGGTTTCAGAGCGGTTAAAAAAACCACTTCGTCAATAGGACTATTTACGCCAACGACTTTGACCAATGCTTGGCTGTTATCAAGGGTATTAATAATAGTCACTTGCTCGCCACTTGATGACTCAAGTACAAGAGGATATTTTTGTAATTCTATCGCGTAGCTACAAGTGCAGAATAAACTGAGTAACAGAAAGATATTTTTCATTGTTAAATCCATTTAAAGTTAAACAAAATAGTTAAACATTTTAACATAGCTAACGTATTATTTTAATGCTCTTTTATTTTATAGGTTGCTATGGCGTCTCTTACCACAGGTTCAAGACCTTGTAAGCCCCATTGCTTACCTGTTTCAATCGCTTTTTCAATTGGTTGGTTAAGCTCTATTGCGTTATAAAGTGCAATCAGTGCACCAACTCGGTTACCACTTGCACAATGCAGTAATGTTGGGCTCTCAGATGCTTGCGCTAATAATTGCTGCAGCTTTTTTGCATTTTCAATATTGATATCGGCTCTTGATGAAATGGGCAGTGAAAAGTATTGCAGTCCTAAATTGGTCACTAAAGCCTGTTCATCCCAATTATTTTCCCCATCCCCGCGTAAATTAATCACATACTTTATACCTTGCTTTGCAAGCTGCTGAAATTGCTCTTTAGAAGGTTGTCCTGCAGTATAGATGTGTTGTTGCGGGTTCGCATAATTAGTTAATGCAACGGACTTTATATTTACTGATGGGAGTGGCTGCGCATAACTTGTTATGCTGATCAAAGAACATGCTAAAGTGATAATAAAACATACTATTTTCATGATATTAGATCTCGTTGAAGTTGCTAGTAATGTGACAATTGTATAAGTAGTTACTATTATTAAAGCAGATAGTTTAGTTTTTCAAACACGTTAGAGTCACTCAATAATAATGCCAGCAACAGCTGGCATTATTTATCGGTTATTAAGGTGTGTAATAAATTGGTGAGCCAGGCCCTACTGGCAGACCAAATACAAACACCCACAAATAAAACAGAGCAACCCAACCGACAAAGAAAATCATACTATAAGGCAGCATGGTGGCGACTAAAGTGCCTATTCCCATGTCTTTTTTATATTTAGTGGCAACGGCGAGGATCAAGCCAAAGTAACTCATCATTGGGGTGATCAAGTTGGTGACAGAATCACCAATTCGATAAGCCGCCTGAATGGTCTCTGGCGCATAGCCAATCAACATGAGCATAGGTACAAAGATAGGCGCAGTGATTGCCCATTGTGCAGATGAAGAACCTAAGCTTAGATTAACTAATGCACACATTAATATAAATAACACAAATACTTCAGGACCAGTCAGATTGAGGGCTTGTAACATAGCAGCGCCATTTATAGCTAAAATAGTCCCTAAGTTAGTCCACTTAAAGAAGGCGACAAACTGCGCGGCAAAAAATACTAATACAATGTACATGCCCATTGAGCTCATACTTTTGCTCATTGCGTTGATCACGTCTTTATCATTTTTCATGGTGCCTACTACACGGCCATAAACGAAACCGGGTATACCAAAGGTAATAAAAATAAATACCACAATCCCTTTAGAAAAAGGCGAGTGGGCAAATAAGCCTGTTTCAGGATGGCGCAAAATGCCATCTGCAGGCACGATTGTCCAAGCAAGTAGTAGCGATACTAACAATAAAGAAAATCCAGCCCATTTTAAGCCTGATTTTTCTTTAGCTGTTAAGCCTTCTATATTATTTTGCGCCAGATCAGCACTGGCATCATCGGGGTTGTATTTTCCAAGGCGGGGTTCAACGATTTTTTCAGTCACGAAGGTGCCTAATACGGCAATCAGTAAAACTGAAATCATCATAAAATACCAGTTTGCTTCAGCGCCAACTTGGTAAGTTGGATCAATCATTTGTGCTGCCGGAGTCGTAATACCTGCAAGCAATGGATCAATCGTACCTAACAATAAATTAGCACTGTAACCGCCCGATACACCGGCAAAAGCTGCGGCTAAGCCCGCTAATGGATGACGGCCTAAACTATGGAAGATCATTGCGGCTAAAGGAATTAATACAACATAACCAAGTTCAGATGCGGTATTAGATAATATAGCGGCAAATACCACCATAAAGGTAACTAAGCGTTTAGATGCCCCCATTACCATGCCACGCATTGCAGCAGATAATAGCCCTGAATGTTCGGCAACGCTGACACCTAATAGTGCAACAAGCACAGTGCCTAAAGGGGCAAAACTGGTAAAATTAGTAACAAGACCGGTGACGATACGTTGTAAGCCTTCAGCACTTAATAGACTCACAACTTCGATAACGCCGTCAGGTTCACGACCGGCGGAGCCAATTGGGCGAGGATCAATTGCACTTAATCCAAACCAATCAGCAATACCACTGAAAACAATAATGGCCACACAAAATAGGGCAAACAAGGTGATTGGGTGGGGTAACATATTCCCCAAAAACTCAACCGAGGCTAAAAATCGGTTAAATAATCCCGATTGTTTTTCTTCACTCGATGAGTCGGCAGTGTCGACGGCTTTTGACATAGCAAGGCTCTTAAAATTGAAAAATTTCCGCAATCTATCATTTTTAAGCATGATTATCATTAATAAACGGTGGTTTACCAGATGGGTACGATAAACTGTTAATTAGGCTATAGAATTCCTTTGAATAGTAACGGATAGCGACGTAATCGCTGGCCAATATAGTCATCCGCTAAGATTTGCTGGCAAATATCTTCAATATTATCAGAAGCTTCAAACACCCAGTCGAATCGTTCAATTGCAGTTAAAAATCCTCGCTTTAGGAACCGTTGTTGCCGATACTCCTCGAGATTACCTTTAATTATGGCAAGCTTACTTTTATCGTCGCGTAATTGTTGCACAACCTTGGCTATAAAATCTGTATGTTGGTTGTGCTTATTAGCTGGGCGAATTCGCGGTTTGCTGTTATACACAATTACACCTCATTGATTATATTTTCCAGCTTTTTAAGGAAGTCATCTTTATGCTTTTCATGTTCATAATCGAGATGATAGGTGTTATGAAAACCAAATCTAAGCAATACGCCACTGCCTTTAAGATAAATGGTATAACCATCAATATCTGAAAATGCGGTTAATCCTTTATAGTGTTTTCCTTCATCGTTTATCTCACCATGTTGGATGATCTGCTCATAGACAGCTAATATTTGTTTTCCTTCGATGTCATTTTTCATCACTACTCCAAATGTTGCTTTGATAATTAAATTGATACGAAACCTAACTCTATTTAGTTTATACCATGTAATGATAAATGATCGAAAAGTTCACCGATGTCGCAAAATTACAATCAGCTAAGAAAGCGACCATGCTAAGGTGTATTTATTTTAGGGATAACAATGATGAAGTCTAAATATATTACGCTGTTGTGGGTCTTTTTGTACTTTTCAAGCAGTCAACATTTGTTAGCAAATGAGTCAAATTTGGTTTTAAAAAACCAACAGGGCGAACTGTTCGAGCTGAATAAAATCGTTGGCAAAAAGCCTGTGTATTTAAAATTTTGGGCAACGTGGTGTAAGCCTTGTATGGAGCAAATGCCACACTTTCAGCAGGCCTATGAACAGTATGGAGATACAATTGATACAATAGCGATTAACATTGATCTAAATGATGATCCTACTGCTGTTGCAGCTGTTAAAAAACAGTTTAATTTAACCATGCCTATCATGAGTGATCATACCGCAAAAGTTGCTCAGCATTATCAATTTATAGGCACTCCTTTTCATGTATTACTCGATAAAACGGGCAAAGTGATTTTTCAAGGCCATGAAGCAGATAAAGCACTTGATAATACACTGCGATTATTATCACATGACGGCATGGTGGCAAAGGCCCACTTATTAGATGAAGGTAATAAGCAAGCTGCGACTGCTTTAGTTATTCCAGAGCATGGCTTAAAGGCAATATTATATACGGCAACGTGGTGTGATTGGTATTTAGCTGACACTCGCCCGAAGATGGCAACAAACTGTGCCGCAGCTCAAAAGCAAATCAATCTATTAACCAATCAGGGAATTGATACTGAAGCTAGGGTTAGCCAATTATGGACAGATCAAGCCGCTGTTGATGAATATATCGAAAAATTTAAAGTCATACATCCGGTGTACATTGATCACGGTAATGATTTATTTATTGATAATAAAATCAGTAGTGTGCCTACCTTGGTCATTTATAAAAATGGACACATGGTCAATCGTATCAGCGATTTTTCTAGCCCTGTAAATTTGCAAAGTAAGTAATAATTTGCTTTGAAAATGAGCAAATCTAGCCTATCCTCTAGGCTCATTCATCAGTGAGCTTAGAGCATGATAGATAAGGCGTTATTACTTAAAACTCGCGAGTTATCAGATCGATTAATCGCCCTACAAACCCCGATCCGTATCTTAGATGCGATAAATTGGGATAAAAGCATAAAAGAAGAGTTTTTTAGACAAAAATGTCAAAAAAATCCACTGGTTGATAAAGCCTATTATCAGCAACGGGATCTAGGTTTTGTACCTAGCGAGCTACGCCAAGCATTTTCTGATCTAAACCGTAATATCATTAGCCAGCTTGGGCAACTCAATCCTATCGCTCAATATATGAGTAAAATGTGCAGCGAGTACAAAACAGTATTAAGTATGCTTGAATACCGTGGCACTGCTGAATTTCATGATTTATCTGTAGAGTTGTTTGGTCATCCAAAAGATTTATTTCATGCCGGTGAGCCATCGTTATCAGAGCTTGCAAATATGCTTGAGTTACCGCTCAAAAATCTATTAGCGGCCGATATTTTACCTGATGATCCTAAAAATATAGATGCTGATGAAGCCGTTCGGATTCTAGCTGAACAAGTACGTTTAAGCATGCCAGGTATCGATGTTGAAGTGGTCATTAGTGATGGGATCGTCAGTGATGCAGCTGCTGGTGCTAATAATATTAAGCTAAATCAAGATGTAAAGTTTTCTCAACGAGAGCTTGATATTTTAGAAGTACATGAGGGCTGGATCCACGTCGGTACAACGCAAAATGGTTTAGCTCAGCCATACTTAACCTGTTTAAGTAAAGGCACGCCAAGTTCAACAGTGACACAAGAGGGGCTGGCAGTACTAACCGAAATCATCACCCTTAAATCAACACCTCGACGTTTAGCGAAGTTAGTAAATCGTATTCAAGCGGTGACTAAGGTAATTGATGGGGCTGAGTTTGTTGATATATATCGTGATTATGTTGCTCAAGGCTTGAGTAAAGATGAGAGCTATACATTGGCACAGCGAGTTTTTCGTGGCAGTACCGCAACAGGGTTGCCATTTACTAAAGATATCGCTTATATCAAAGGGTTTGTATTGGTTTACAATTTAATTCGGGTTGCGATACAACTTGGCCGCATCGATCAATTACCTTTGCTGTTAGTGGGTAAAATCTCGATTGATGACTTTAGACTAATATCGCAATTACATGATTTAGGTGTAATTGAAGACCCTAAGTTTGTTCCACCACATTTTAAAGATTTACGTGGTTTAGCAACGTGGCTTAGTTTTGGCCGTTTTATTGGTGATTTGTCATTTGAACAGTTAGAAAACGACTATAAACCACTATTTATATAGTGACTCATAATCCTAGTATAAAAACAATAAAAACGCAGTTGTAATGAACAACTGCGTTTTTTCTATCGTACAGCTAAGTACTTTATGAAATCAGCCAGTAAGCACCCAGCTTTAAACACATGCACTTATGATCTGAATCTAGATTAATTAACGTGCATTGGTGCTTTCAAAGATTTTATCGGCCGATGCAGCAACGAAACCGGTATATAGTTCACCATCAGGTTTCGCATAACGCAGGGCAAACTCATAAAAACAACTAGGTACGCTCATCGTCGTGTCACTAAACTCTACGGCAAAGTCATCGGCAAGGGTTGATGATTGCTCAAGTAATACCTCAGGTGAGCCTTTTACTTCACCGCCTGAAATATTAAGGGCAAAACCGGCATCTTTAAGCGCTTGGTTAACGTCTTCAATTTTATCAAATTTGGCAAGTTCATTAATGTTCACGGTGAAATGATTAGCACGGTAACCCCATGCTGACATCCACGCTGCATATTCGCTTTCAGCGAGTAACTGTTTATAAGTTTCAGAGCTTACTTGCCAATGGGTGCCTGAGTATAAGAAGTTTTCTGCGGTTACGGCATCTGCATCTATGCTGGCAACCAGCTCATTAACGATGGCTTGCAGTTGCTCAGAACATTGCTCTACAAGTAATTCAGAAATAAATACTTTTGGTTGCTTTGGATCGGTATGCTCATAATGTTTAGCATACAATTTTTTAGCTTCAAAATGATATTCACCACATTCTTTATAACCGACGGCTAAGAAATGGGCGGCTAACTTTTCCAGACCAATTTTTTCATGATTGAAAGTGCGTAGTGCAATATGGTCGTTGATCACATCATCTTGTTGTGTCGAGCCTAATAGCTCATGAACTTTTACAGCTGACGGTGTTACCGCTAGGTAGTTTTGCCATAAGTTGTCAAAAAGGGCATTTACATCTGTGTGCATTTTTAATTCCTTAATTTAATTTCTGCAGCCGTTAAGCTGCAGACTGATTATTCAATAATTAAGCCCGGCGCAAGGGTACTTGGTAAACTAACGCTTGGTGCTTCAACAGAGGCTACTGGGTATGAGCAGTAATCTGCGGCGTAATAGGCGCTCGCTCTGTGGTTACCACTGGCACCAATACCACCAAATGGCGCGGCACTTGATGCACCGGTAATTGGGCGATTCCAGTTAACAATACCGGCGCGAATATGTTTTAAGAAGTGCTCATAATCTTCACTTGAGTCACTTAAAAGCCCAGCCGATAAACCAAATGAGGTATTGTTCGCTTCCACAATTGCACTGTCAAAGTCGCTATAGCGATAAATTTTAATTAATGGGCCAAAGTGTTCTTCATCTGCGATGCTGGCCACATTTGTTACATCGATAATACCAGGGCTTACAAAACCTGTGCCTGGTTTTAAGTGTTTTAGTTCAACTAAAGGTTCAGCTCCCATATCAATCAATTGTTGCTGAGCGGCGACCATCCCAAGCGCGGCTTTTTCGCTGATCATAGCCCCCATGAAAGGTTGTTCTTCGCTAAAGCTGTCTGCAACTTTAATACTTTTAGTTGCGGTGATCAGCTTTTCTAAAATAGCATTACCATTAGCTGTATTTGCAATAAATACCCGACGGGCGCACGTACAGCGCTGGCCAGAAGTTATAAAGCCGGATTGGATAATATCATGCACGGCAGCATTTACGTCAGCCACATCTTTAACTATGAGCGGGTTATTCCCCCCCATTTCTAGCGCTAAAATTTTACCTGGATGTCCAGCAAACTGCTTATGTAATAAATGACCTGTGTTTGAGCTGCCAGTAAAAAACAACCCATCGGTATCTTGGTGGCTAGCAAGTGCAATACCGGTGTCAACTTCACCCTGAATAAGGTTGATCACCCCAGCTGGCAGGCCTGCTTTTAACCATAACTCAAGTGTGTATTGAGCAACAAGTGGGGTTAGCTCAGATGGTTTAAATACGACGGTATTACCCGCTAAAATTGCCGGTACTATATGACCATTAGGGAGGTGGCCTGGGAAATTATAAGGGCCAAAAATAGCCACTACGCCATGCGGCTTATGACGAATAAAAGCTTTAGCGCCGGGCATTGGATTTTCAGTAGTGCCTGTTCGTTCATTATGAGCTTTTATTGAGATCGCCACTTTGCCTGTCATAGCACCCACTTCGGTACGTGTTTCCCATAGTGGTTTACCTGTTTCGCGGGCAATGATAGTCGCAAACTCTTCGCTATTTTCTTTTAGCTGGCTGACAAAACGTTCAAGAACCGCAATACGCTCTGTAATTGGGGTATTTGCCCATGTAATGTGTGCCTGACGAGCTGATTTAATCGCTGCGTCTACTTGTTCTTTACTTGCTGCTTTACCTTGCCAAACAATATCCCCGTTACTTGGGTTTATTGAACAGAAATCATGACCTAAGCCAGTTTGCCATTGGTTATTGATTAATTGGATGTTGTGCGTATTAACGCTCATGGAAACTCCTACAGAGGTTTACAGACGGAAAAACCGCGCTGCATCTCCTTGTTTTAATTTAAGTGCTTTTGCAACTTCACTGCTAATAATCAAGGTATGTTTAGCATGATTATAATGTGCATGTTTTGTGAAAGTGGCTCTGAAGTCATTCACGCCTTGATTACAAATAGCTAAGGTGTCGGAACTTTGTTGATTAATATGATCAAGTTCACCTATGGTAATAGGGCATACTTGAGATTCACGGATGCTACGTATATTGCCAAGTTTGGCTTCAACTGTTGGCCCAGCATCAAATAAATCAACGTAACCTCGATGCTCAAAACCTTCTTTTTCAAGCAATTTTAGTGCAGGTTTAGTGTGCTCGTGTACTTTACCAATTACAGCTTGCGCTTTTTTGCTTAACAGGTTGGCGTAAATAGGGTACTTGGGCATTAATTCACTAATAAATACTTTATCGCCTAAGCCGACTAAATGATCGGCTAGTGGGAATTCAATACTGAAAAAATGTTCTTCAAGCCATTGCCAAAATGGAGAATGGCCGTTTTCGTCACTAACGCCACGCATTTCTGCAATGATGGTATCGGCAAAACGCTCACTGTGTTGAGCCATAAACAAAAAGCGTGAACGCGATAAGAAACGTCCTGTTAGCCCTTTGCGGCTATCTTCACGTAAAAATAGTGTGCATATCTCTGAGCAGCCGGTGTAATCATTACACATGCTGAGAATATCAACGGTGTTATATACGTTGAGAGTGCGTGAATGATGAACCGTTTTACCTAAATGATAGTGATACAAAGGAACGTTCATACCGACCGCCGCTTCAATCGCGGTAGTGCCAACGACTTGACCTGTTTCACTGTCTTCTAATACAAATAGGTAGCCCTCGTCTTGAGGCTTATTAATGTTTTTTGCAAAGCTCCTTTCTGCTCGTTCAATTTTCTCTAGCAACAAGGCATCATCAACAGGTAATGATGTAAAACCATGGCCTGACTCTATTGCTATTTGTTTTAGTGAGTCAAAATCATTTGCGGTTATAGGACGTAATACTTGCATTTAAAAGTGCTCCATTAACGCCCTAAACAGGGCGTTAAATTAGGTTAACCGTTTACAACGTCTGCTACGGCTTTTTCAAAGCGCACTAGACCTTCTTTAATGTCCTCAAGTGGGATCACCAGCGAAGGCGTAAAACGAATAACATCAGTACCAGCAACTAAGCTCATTAGCCCTTGTTGAGTACTTGCTACTAAGAAGTCGCGAGCGCGCCCTTCAAACTTGCTGTTTAGTACGGCGCCTAATAATAGACCTTTACCGCGTACTTCACTAAATACGTCGTATTTTGCGTTGATCGCTGCAAAACCATCACGGAAAAGCTGTTCACGCTGTTTAACGCCGCTTAGCACTTGTTCGGTATTCACGGTATCAAATGCCGCTTCTGCCACTGCACACGCTAACGGGTTACCGCCATAGGTTGAACCATGCGTGCCCACTTTAAGATGTGCTGCAATATCAGAAGTGGTGATCATCGCACCAATAGGGAAACCGCCACCCAACGCTTTTGCTGTTGTTAAAATATCTGGTGTCACGCCTAATTCTTGGTATGCGTATAGTGAGCCTGTACGGCCTACACCCGTTTGTACTTCGTCAAAAATAAGCAATGCATTGTGTTTATCACACAAAGCACGCACACCTTTGATAAATTCATTATTTGCAGAGATAATGCCGCCTTCACCTTGCAGAGGTTCCATCATTACGGCACAGGTTTTATCGCTGATCAGTGCTTCAAAAGCAGCTAAATCATTGTAGTCACAATGATCAATTGCGGCTGGTTTAGGACCAAAACCGTCAGAATATGCGGTTTGGCCACCCACAGTTACGGTAAAAAAGGTACGACCATGAAAGCCTTTGTTAAATGCGATTATTTGGCTTTTATCAGCACCATGTACATCCAATGCGAAACGACGCGCAAGTTTTAGCGCTGCTTCATTTGCTTCTGCGCCTGAGTTTGCAAAGTAAACTTTGTCTGCAAATGTTGCGTCGGTGATTTTTTTAGCTAATCGAAGTGCTGGCTCATTAGTCATGACATTGGATAAGTGCCAGATTTTTTCGCCTTGCTCTTTTAACGCATTAACAAGGGCTGGGTGACAGTGACCTAAACAGTTGACCGCAATACCGCCAGCAAAGTCGATATATTCTTTATCGTTTTGATCCCAAACACGAGAACCTTGGCCACGCACCGGAATAACCTCTGATGGGTTATAGTTAGGGACCATTACGTCGTTGAATAATTCTCTTGTTACTTGCATTTGTTACACCTAATTCTGGCTTAATATGAAAAAAAACAAATTGCATTTGATGGGTTAATCAAGCCGTTATTACCCTGCAATAATGTGCTTTAATAATTTTTCTTATTTACTACCGCTATTATCTGAGTTCAAAGCTTAAATTTGCAGTGCTATTTTGTGAAAAATGATTAAAATAAAATACAAAATGACGAGGTTAATAATCAATATGATAACTATACAAGACGAAAAGCTACTTTCTATACTTCGCACGAATGCCAGAGCGAGTATTTCTGATCTTGCCAGGGCACTTAACTTATCACGCTCAACTGTACAAAGTAGGATGTTAAAGCTAGAAGAGACTGGAGTGATAAAGGGCTACAGTGTTGACTATGGCGATGCGTACTTAAGTGCCATGGTATCGGCCCATGTATCGATTAAGGTAAAGCAAAAACTAACCACTAAAACTAACCTCGAGCTCAAGCAGATTGATGCCATCTCACAATTGTATGCTATCAGTGGTGAGTTTGATTTAATTGCAGTTGTGCAAGCACAAAATCTAGAAAAACTCAGCTATTTACTCGATGATATTGGTAATTTAGATGGAGTTGAACGTACGACTTCTTCTGTTATTTTAGAAACAAAATTTAAACGCTAAGTTGACGATAAATACAGAATGTCATACTTTCTATTGTGACTAAACAGTATTTACACACTACACTTACGACTAGCACTGGGTTTTCTTACTCGTTAATGTAATTATGAGAGCAAACTTTATTGACGTTTTTGTTTGATTTATATTTTTATAATCTTTTATACGGGTAATTAGTCATAATAAGAATGTTCAGTTATTTGAATACAGGATCCTTATGGAAGAAAACTTATTAAATTCACTAATTAAAATAACCAAAAACCGTGATGTAGATTCATTGGAATATAGCTTGATCTCGACGATCCAAGAATTTGTTGGTTGTACAGAAATTGTAGTTTATAAGGATTTAGACGTGCAAAGTGATTTAACGATTGAGCGCAGTATATCGTTAAAAGTAATCAATGGTAATCAGTTTGAGTGGGCGCAACGTCAAGTTGTTGATTCACCAGAGCCTGAACTGTTGTCATGTTTGCGCTCAGCTTGCATTATTACTGTACAGTCTGCTGATGGTATCGAGAAACGTTGGTTACCAATATCTTTGCAAGAAAAGCCGATAGGTGCAATTGCTGTTGTTTGCAAAGGTTTAAAAAGCTCGGATCAGGTTTTGCTTAATGCCTTTTGCCGTATTTATGAAAATTATTTATTTATCTTGCATGAGAATGAACGGGATCAACTGACTGGTCTGTTAAATAGGCAAACATTTGATAAAAAAATAAAGCAGCTAATTGAAAAGCAAGTAATTAAACAGCATAAAACGGTTAAAACGGATGATAATCGCAAGCGAAAGCTCAGTTCAACATCTTGGTTAGCAATGCTTGATATTGATCATTTCAAAAAAATTAATGATAGCTTTGGTCATGTTTGTGGTGATGAGGTTTTATTGTTACTTGCACAAAAAATGCGTCACTTCCTGCGTTCAACAGACTTGATTTTTCGCTTTGGTGGTGAGGAATTTGTGATAGTGTTTGAACCTACTAACTTTGAATCTATCGAAAAGAAAATGAATGAGTTTATGGAGATGATCAGAGACACTCATTTTCCATTTGTTGAAAATATGACTGTAAGTATAGGCATGTGTCGTATCAGTCCTTATGATTTCCCTATTACTGTATTGGAAAATGCGGATAAGGCACTTTATTATGCAAAAGAAAATGGTCGCAATAGGCTGTGCTTTTATGAACAGTTAATGGAAAATAACTTAATTAACTCAAACGACAAAAGCACTGATATAGATTTATTTTAATCTGACGCCGTTGGTATTTTCTTAATGATGGTTTTTTTTACTTCATCGAGTTTAATGACATAGGCGTTACCGCCAATTCCTTTAAATTCTTCATCGGTAAATACAATGGTATTTTCATCATAAAATGTAATCGCTTCTTTTTGAGTCACAATACCCAAATCTATCCGCGATACGTCTCCTGAGAAAAACTTATCACCAGTAAAGTTTTCAAATAACCAAATGCTTGTTGAATCTAGTAATACTAACTTTGTACGATCGGGGCTAAGTGCCGCTGAAGTTATCCAACAGAGCTTTTCCATCGTTGTACAAGTTTTAAAGGAATCTATTAACTGCGCATCAAAATTCGCTGCATGATCGCCAACTTTATACAAATTTGTAATCCCATCAAACGGTTCCGTACGGTTTTTAGTAAACAAATATAAGTGGCGGCCAAAGGCTACAAATGCTTCTAGGTCAAAGTTTCGTTTATCTGGAGTGATAGGGCTACCGTCGAGTTCTGGATAAGTGAACTTGATAATTTCAGCTTCGGTGGTATCAGTTTTAATGTCGATGGGATTTTCTATTTTATAAATAGTGAGCCATTTACGTTCTTGATTATTATTACCAAAGTCTCCTAAAAAGAAGTGCCCAAAATCATTCTGAGTCATATCTTCCCAATCAATGTTTTTTGCATTAGTAACCAGTACCTCTTTGGCGATAGAGCCGTCCTCGTTGAGACGATAAAGTTTTGCTTCATTACCGCCATCATTTATTGCCCATAAGCGCTTGAATTTATCAAATTCGATCCCCGATATTTCTTTTAGTTTAGGATCAACACTGAGTTTCTTTTTGCTGTATAAGGTATAAATTGACATGCTAGTAAGAATAACACTAACTAAAATTACGATTGAGATTAAGGAAAAGAGACTTTTTTTAAGCATGTAAGATGGGGGATTGGATACTAATTATTAAGTATTATTATCTATTTTTAGCTAGATTTCCATGGTAATAAAATTTTAAATGACAAATCGTTAAGTTTCGAGGTTCCAAACGCCAGTGCCCGTCGCGGCTATATGATTAACATTCCCTTGTAGTACCTTACTGCCAACATTCACAGATGACTGCGGACGACTAACTAAATACCCTTGTACGCTGCTAATTCCCATGCGTTTCACTAATTCAAACTGGGCGATTTCTTCAACTCCTTCAGCAACGATTTTAAGCCCAAGCTTAGTACCTAATTCACTGATTGAATTTAATATTTTGTTATATTTCGGGTTTTCATTAGCTTGCGCTATGAATAATCTATCAATCTTGATTACGTCAATAGGTAGATCAGCTAAGGTACTTAATGAGCTAAAACCGGTACCAAAGTCATCTATTGCAATAGTGACGCCTTCTTTACGCAATTTCTCTAATTCATTAATGATAGTGTTGCTAGCGGTGATCAATGTCGATTCAGTGATCTCTAACATCAATGAAGTGGGCGGTAGCCCTGTCTTGGCTAGTTTTTTCATTACCCATTCATGAATTGGGCGATGTTTGAGTTGAATGCCAGAGACATTAACTGAGATTTTAACTTTGCGCATACCAGCATTGTGCCAAGCTGCCATTTGTCGACATGATTCTAGCATTATCCAATCACCAAGCTCTAATATAAGGTTTGATTCTTCTGCAATCGGAATAAACTCCACTGGAGAAATAGCCCCCTCAACAGGATGGTCCCAGCGCACTAACGCTTCGAAGTAATCAATGGCGCAATCTTCAACATGCACAATAGGCTGAAATGATAAATGAAAATTATGACACGCAATGGCTAAACGCAGCTCTTCGAGTAAGTAATGGTAGCGACGCATTTTATTACCCATTTCTGGCGAATAGACTTTAAAAATACCACGCCCATCGGTTTTAGCACGATACATAGCAACATCCGCCATTTGCAACAAAGCATGGGGAGTTGATGCACTTTCAGGATAAACAGCAATACCGACACTGGCACTGATCTTAATTAGTTTATTACCCAGAACAAAGTCCCGCTCTATTTCGTTTAGTACATGCTGTGCCACATCTAAGCTTTTAGAGTTGCAATCAATATTATTAATGAAAATAGAGAACTCATCGCCCCCTAAACGCGCTAAATTTTGCTCTAATAGACTGGTGGGATTGATATCATTAAGCTTATGATGGCGTAATACGCTAGCCAGGCGTTCGGCTACTTGAATCAATACTTCATCACCAAAACTGTGGCCAAAAGAGTCATTCACTTGCTTAAAGCCATCTAAATCAATAAATAACAAGGCACAGTGAATATTTTTTAGTTCAGCACCGTTGAGTTGGCGGTCTAGGTGCTCGATATAAGCATGACGGTCAATCAACAAAGTCAATTTATCTTGGCAAATGCTGGTTTGAGTTTCACGGGCATAATTAGCTACATGGCTGGTTAATGCATTAATTGCTTGGCTTAAACGAGTTACTTCTGTCGCATGCTCAAGTTCAGGAAGTTGAATATTAAATGATTCGATAACTTTTTTTGTTTGTATATTAAGTTGTTCTATCAGCTGTTTTTCACGCTTTATGTTTAATTGTTTGCCAAAATACCATGTTAAAAATAAACCTATTAAAATCAGTAGAATAAAGTTTACAGGTGATAAAATAGTGGCATTGATGATGGATGATGCTTGAGCGGTAATAAACTGTGTATCTGTTGCTCTAATTAGTAAGTAATCAGTACCGTCTTTGCTAACTATATAGTGGCCATTTAATATCGGGTTATACCAAGAGGGCATCGTTAGTTGGGTGGTAGCAGTATCAAAAGCGCGAGTGGCAATACTAGATTGTTGCGGATTAATGGTATTGACTTGTTTCGTTAATAAAATATTCATGCTAAAGCAAAAAATAAATATAGCAATAAAGGCAATACTGAGTAAGCGAAAAAGTTTAGTCATTCCATTAAACCATTTTATCCTAATTATATGAATTTGTTATTAGGTATTACACATTTTTTTCAGTATATAGTTTGTAAGACTAACTGACAAAACATTTCTTTAATAACGACCCTGAATAAGGAACGTCTTTTCAGTTAGATGTTATTTTATCAGTATTTTTTGAGCGTTTACTCAATTCAACTATTAAATAAATTCACTTTACCAGTGGTTATTTGTTAACTACTTTAAAGGTCACAATTCAGACAGTGATTAACTTGGTTTAGTTCTTGCTGTCATTAAGATGGTAATCATAAAGTGAGTGTTTTTTGCTTTATTTGCACACATTTGGTGCAATGTTTATTTAATCGCACTGTCATAAAGCATAAATATAACTTTGTTTAACTAGAGCGTGTTTATTTTTTTGAGTTTACTTTTACCGCAGTATGTTTGGTTTTTATGCTAGACAGAGCACATAGTAGTGTTTTATCTACATAAATTGTGCGATAACGTAGTATACCGATCGAACACACAGCCTAAAGGTTGAAGATTTTGACTCTGAAAGGTCAACACGCACTAATAATATTTTACAGCCCTGCGTATGTTGAGTAGTTGAACGCACTTCTGTGGCAAGGATTAATTGACCTTAAGGTTTAGTTTGGAGCCCAATATGTTAAGTAAACGATTTTTTAAAACTAAAAACGAAGCTGAAGTAACATTTGAATTTCAGCATCCTCAGGCTGAGCAAGTTCAGTTAGTCGCTGAATTTACTGATTGGCAACCTGTTGCAATGAAGTTTAATAAAAAAGAACAATGTTTTAAGCTCAAGCAGCGATTACCGAACGATCAACAGTTTCATTTTCGGTATTTAGTTAATGGTACTATTTGGGACAATGACCATCATGCCGATGGATACATAGCAAACAGTTTTGGTACAGAAAATAGCATAGTCAATACACAACGTATTTAAGGCGTGGTAAATGGAGTCTCTTTCACAGCTTTTTTATCTACATGGTATTGGCTATGAATACACCAAGTATACTGGTGAACACGTGGTTTTTAGCGATGCAACCCGCAGTGCGGCACTCAGTTGTTGTGGTGTTGATGTTACGGATCACGCCCAAATTTCTCATTTAAATATCAGCTTAGATGCCAATAAATGGCTGCAATTAGTACCCGATTGTAGTTTGGTATGTGCTGAACAACCAGCCGTTAAAGTGCGTATTGATAAGCGTATGTTAGGGCAACAATGTACAGTCTCATTTGCGCAGCTTGATTTGCCCAGCATTACTCACCAATTAGCTGATTTACAATGCAGTGGCGATTATTTGTTTAACGACGTCACTTATTTAGAGCTCATTTTCCCGCTTCCAGCATTGCCTACTGGTTATCATGATGCAAGCATTAACGTTGCAGGTTTAACGGCTGAAACTCAACTGTGGGTGACACCTAAATATAGCTTTCAAGTGACGGATAAAAAACAAAGTGGGCTTTCAATTCAACTTTACAGTTTAAAAAATAATGCAGCACTAGGGATAGGCGATTTTGCCGATTTATTATCGCTGACAGAGCAAGCAGCAAGTCATAAACTGGATTATATTTTACTCAATCCACTGCATTTATTATTTTCTGAGCAACCAGAGCGAGCAAGTCCATATAGCCCGAATAATCGTGCATTATTAAATCCACTCTATATATCAATTGATTTATGCGATGACAGCATTAATAACCCCAATATCACTGCGTATTTACAAAGCAACTATGCGAGTGACTTTAAAAAGCGGACTCTGCAGTCGCAGTATATTAATTACAGTGCAGTGAGTGAGTTCAAATACGCAGCCTTTAACTTGCTATACCAGCATTTTTGTATGCATGGGAGTAAGCACCGCAAACAACACTTTAGTGATTTTTGTCAACAACATGGTGCGACACTTGCGACCTTAAAAGTTACTGACAGCGACTTTGCTTACTACTTGCAATGGCAAGCATATGTGCAATTAAAATTATGCCAAACTACCGCCCGAGAGCAGGGAATGAGTATTGGTTTGATCAATGATTTAGCGGTGGGTTGCGCCGGCGATGGTAGCGAATTCCTCAATCAACAATCGTTATTTACCGATTCTGCTTATGTAGGCGCACCGCCTGATCCATGGGCAGAGCATGGCCAGAACTGGGGATTGCCAGCACTGAATCCGATTAAGCTCAGTGATAATAATTTTAGCTACTACCGAGCATTGATCCGTGCAAATATGGAAAACGTCGGTGGTTTGCGTATCGATCATGTTATGGCAATTCGCCGTTTATGGTGGTGTTTCGAGCATCAACAGCAACAAGATGGTTGCTATGTGTATTATCCATTTGAGCATTTATTAGCGGTACTGACAATAGAATCCCATTTGAATCAATGTATTGTCATTGGTGAAGATCTTGGGGTTGTTCCACCAGAGGTGAAAGCTGCACTTGCAGATAAAGCAATATTTTCAAATAGCTTATTCTATTTTGAAAAAGATTATCAAGGTGAATTTTTAGCGGCCCAGTCATTTGCGCCACAATCATTGTTAATGGTTGCAAACCATGATGTACCGCCTTTCTTTGGTTGGTGGCAGGGGCTTGATCTTACTTTGAAATTAAAATATCAATTAATTGATGAACAACAGTTAACTCAACTGCGTGCAGACCGAGATATTGAAAAACAACGACTACTGCGTTTTCTGTCAGGATGTGCAGCACACACCTTGTTTTTAGATAGTACAGCAAGTGATGTTTATCAGGCGCTGACCTTAGGCTTGGCCGCTGCACCAGCGCGGTTATTTACTATCCAGCTCGATGATTTAGATGAGCAAACGTTACCTGTAAACATTCCTGGAACGGATCAAGAATACCCTAATTGGCGTCGGGTATTAACGCATTCAAGTGAACAAATATTCACACGTCACAGTGCATTCCTCAGTGCTATTAATTCCATAAGGACTAATTAAATGAACAGTATTGTTCGTAAAACCGCAAAGTCACAGCACTATGATCAACAAGTTAATGCTTTAAAGCGTGGCTGTTTTAAAGATCCGTTTAGTTTTTTAGGCGTACATGCAATTACTGACACGCACAGTGAAATACGCTGTTATATGCCCGGGGCAACAAAAGTAACGATAAAACTGCCTCAGCAAATGATTGTTAGCACACGCTATGGTGATTCAGATTTATTTATAGCACAGCTTGATAATCAAGATATTTCAGCTTATCAGCTAGTGGTAGATTACAGCGATTGTCAGGTTATTTGTGAAGATGTGTATAGTTTTGATAGCAGCCTAGATGATAGTGCTATGTACTTATTTAATGAAGGCACATTAGAGCACGCATATCGCCATCTTGGTGCCCACTTTATTGATTTTAAAGGTGTTTCAGGTGTACGTTTTAGTGTTTGGGCACCTAATGCTAGCAGTGTTTCAGTTATTGGCGAATTTAATCACTGGCAGCAAAGCCAACACTTTATGCGTTTTAACCCTGCGTCTGGAGTCTGGGACTTATTTATTCCAGAGCTCAGTGAAGGTCAGTGTTATAAGTTTTCTATAACAACTCTCAGTGGCGAAGTGCTCGAAAAGGCTGATCCATTTGCATTTAAAATGCAGCAAGCACCAGGCACTGCTTCAGTACTTGAAACTCGGCCCGCAGCAATTAAACTAACTGATAAAATGCAACGTCAGCGTGTTAAACGCAACGCGATTGATGCACCTATCTCTATCTATGAAGTGCATTTAGGTTCTTGGCAGCGAGAAGAGGGAGATCGTTATTTAACTTATCAAGAATTAGCACAGCGGTTAATTAATTATGTCACTGAACAAGGCTTTTCGCATATCCAACTTATGCCGATCAGTGAATTTCCATTTGATGGTTCTTGGGGGTATCAGCCAGTTGGCTTATTTGCACCAACGAGTCGGTTTGGCGGTTTGGATGATTTTCGTTATTTTGTAGAGCAATGTCACCAAGCTAACATTGGTTTACTCATTGATTGGGTTCCAGGCCACTTCCCAAGTGATCCGCATGGCTTGCATCGTTTTGATGGCACACATTTATTTGAACATGCCGATGTGCGTCAAGGTTTCCATCCAGATTGGAATACCTATATCTACAACTATGATCGCCCAGAGGTCCGCAGCTTTTTAGTTGCTAATGCAATGTATTGGTTAGAAGAATTTGCCATTGATGGATTACGTGTCGATGCTGTTGCCTCAATGCTGTACCTTGATTACAGTCGTGAAGATGGACAGTGGATCCCGAATAAGTTTGGCGGGCGCGAGAATCTTGGTGCTATTGAGTGTTTAAAGCAAGTTAACTTACGTTGTTATGCTAATAACCCCGGCATTATGATGGTGGCTGAAGAGTCAACAGCGTGGCCTGGTGTTACCCGTCAGGTGAATCATGATGGCTTAGGATTTGGCTACAAGTGGAATATGGGCTGGATGAACGACAGCCTTCACTATATGCAACGCGATCCATTATATCGCCAACATCATCATCATGAATTAACTTTTTCGATGGTGTATGCCTATAGTGAAAATTATATTTTACCTTTGAGCCACGATGAAGTGGTGCACGGTAAAGGCTCATTAATTGAAAAAATGCCTGGTGATGATTGGCAAAAATTTGCAAATTTACGCGCGTACTATGCATTTATGTGGGCGCATCCGGGCAAAAAATTACTGTTCATGGGCGGTGAGATTGCCCAGCGTAGCGAGTGGAATCATGATCAATCAATTGATTGGCATTTGCTTGAGCATCTATCGCATCAAGGTGTGCAACGAACTATCGCGCAGCTCAATAAAGTATATCGCGAAGTTCCAGCTTTACATCAGCTAGATACTGAACCGTCAGGTTTTAGCTGGATCGATAATCAAAATGCTCAACAGAGTATTTTTAGTTTTATTCGCTTTGCTAAGAAAGCCAGTAATTACGTGGTTGTGGTAAGTAACCTCACACCAACGGTTTATCATGATTATTGTATTGGTGTGCCAAGCTCAGGTGAATTTGAAGTAATTTTAAATACCGATGATGAACAGTTATTTGGTTCTGGAGTACAAGTGTGTGGGCAATCAGCTAAAACAACTAGTACAGCAACTCCATGCCACGGGCATCAACATAGTATTAAACTCTCACTGCCAGCGCTTGCGACGGTTTATTTAAAAAGGGTGGCTGATGAGTTTATCGATTGAATTAAATAAAGGGCAAACTTTTCCGCTGGGAGCCAGTGTATTAACAAACGGTGTAAATTTTGCCGTTTATGCGCCATTGGCTAAACAGTTGTATGTGTGTTTATTTGATGCCAGTGGTCATACCGAAGTTTTAAAGTTAGCAATGAATAATAATGAAGGGGGGATATGGAGTTTACATATAACCCCACTGGCTATGGGCACTTTATATGGTTATCGCGCAGAAGGTGAATATCAACCTAAAAAAGGATTGTTTTTTAATAGCCAAAAATTGTTAATTGATCCCTATGCAAAAGATTTATTTGGTGAGTTTACCTGGAGTGAACGCCACTATGGGCAAATGCCTAAAGGTACTTTGAGTACGGTAAATAACGCCATTGATATCCCTAAATCTAAAGTCACACAGCTGCAGCCTTATCAAGGTAAAAAACCGGGCCATAGTTGGGGAGAAACGGTTATTTATGAATGTCACGTTAAAGGCGCCACAGCACGACATCCCTCTATTCCAAGTCAGCTACAAGGTACCTATTTGGGCTTGAGCCATCCCAGTTTTATAGAGCATTTACGTACACTTGGCGTAACCACTTTAGAATTGTTACCGGTACATAGTTTTATTAGCGAACAGTTTTTAACCGCCAAAGGCCTGCAAAACTACTGGGGTTACAATACATTAAATTTTTTTACACCAAATAAAGATTACTTAGTAACTGATGAAATTGGTGAATTTCAACAAATGGTTACTAAACTTCATCAAGCGGGTATTGAAGTGATTTTAGATGTGGTTTACAACCACACCGCAGAGGCTGGTAGCGACGGTCCTTTGTTATCTTGGCGCGGCCTAAATAACCCTGGTTATTACCGTAGTGTTAACGATAACCCTGAAGTTTATATCAATGACACTGGGTGTGGTAATACCTTAAATATAGACGACCCATTTAGCTTGAAAATGGTACTCGATAGCTTACGTTATTGGGTAGAAATAATGGGTGTTGATGGTTTTAGGTTTGATTTAGCAACTATTCTTGGACGGACGCCGCATGGCTTTAGCCAAACCCATAGTTTTTTACAAGCAATCAATCAAGATCCAGTGTTAAGCCAAGTGAAATTAATTGCTGAGCCTTGGGACATAGGCCCTGGTGGTTATCAATTGGGAGCATTTCCTGCGCCTTGGCGTGAGTGGAATGATAAATACCGTGATGTTGTTAGGCGCTTTTGGCAAGGGCAGCACAATATGCTGGCTGATCTTGCAAAACGTTTACATGGCTCTTTTGATTTGTTTGATCATAATCACCGTGGGCCATTAAATAGTATTAATTTTATAACCAGTCATGATGGCTTTACTTTAACCGATTTAGTGAGTTACGAACAAAAGCATAACGAAGCAAATGGTGAACAAAACCGCGATGGGCACAGTGCTAATTATTCGTTTAATTGCGGTGTTGAAGGCTTTACTGATGATTTAAAAGTTACCTCCATGCGGTTACAACAACAAAAAAACTTTTTACTTACCTTACTACTTTCCAAAGGGGTGCCTATGCTGTCATCAGGCAGTGAAATGGGGCACTCGCAAGGAGGGAATAACAATGCTTATTGTCAAAATAACCGCACTAGTTGGCTGGCATGGAAAGACTCGCAGCGTAGCCACAGCCTCATTCGTTTTATTGACGATGTATTGACCTTACGAAAGCAACACTGTGTGTTTAAACACAGTGTATTTTTACACGATAGCGATAAGCGATTTAGTGTTGATTGGTATACCGAGCAAAGCCAAGCCATGCAAGAAAGTGACTGGCATGATGGTTCAAAACAGTTTTTGATGTATAGCTTAAAAGATACACAACTAAATACGGCATTACTCATTATTTTGAATGCCAGTAATGTGGCAGTTAAATGTCAATTACCTGCTAATCACGATTTATCGGTATGGCGTTTAGCGCTTAGCAGTGTTGATCAAGCAATGGTTAAAAATACAGAACAGTTTGAGGTTGCTGCACAAAGCAGTTGGGTTTTTACAGCCAATTTAGAGGACGAATGTAATGGCGAATAATGGTGAACAAATGTGTGTTGCTAAAGGTTGGCAAGATGCCCCTTTAATAGATGAAAGTACGCTTGAAGATGATTTATCACGCCATTTCTATTATACCCTTGGGCGCGATAAGGTCGGAAAGTCTCAACTGTATTTGTATAACGCACTAGCGTTGACAATTCGCGATCGATTAGTCGCTCGTTGTCGAGCAACAAAACAGCAAATGCACAGTGAAAAGCGTCGTAAAACGGCTTATATATCACTTGAGTTTTTAATGGGCCGAGCACTAGGTAATGCCATTTTAAATTTAGATTTAGAAGAGCAAGTCAAACTTGCACTTAATAATTATTGCGCTCACATTGAACATGTTGCGCAAGCAGAGCATGACGCTGGGTTAGGTAATGGTGGTTTAGGCCGCTTAGCTGCGTGTTTTCTAGATAGTTGTGCGAGTTTAGCATTACCTGTAACCGGTTATGGTATTCGTTATGAATACGGCATGTTTAACCAGTCAATCGAAAATGGCCATCAAATAGAGCAGCCTGATAATTGGTTACGTGAAGGGCATCCATGGGAGTTGAGCGCACCAGAGCAAGCCAAGCGTGTTAAGTTTTTTGGCCATGTTGAAAGTTATACTGATAAGAACGGACGCATTCATCGACAATGGTTAGACACTGAAGATGTATTAGCTGTCCCTTATGATGTGCCGATCCCTGGCTATAAAAATGACATAGTTAACACCCTCAGACTCTGGAAATCAGAAGCCACTGATGAGTTTGATTTAGGTGAGTTTAACGCCGGTAGTTACTCAGAAGCCGTCGCGCATAAAAACCTTGCCGAACAAATCACCATGGTACTTTATCCTAATGACAGCAGCGAAAATGGTAAAGAGCTACGTTTAAGGCAGCAATACTTTTTATCGTCGGCGAGCTTACAAGATATTGTTGGTCTATGGGTATCACAGCATGGTGAAAAGTTTAGTGATTTTGCTGATTTTCATGTTTTTCAACTTAATGACACCCACCCAAGTATTGCTGTTGCAGAGTTAATGCGATTGCTGATTGATGATTATGACTTGGATTGGGATGCTGCATGGCAGATCACCACAAAAACCATGGCTTATACCAATCATACGTTGCTTCCAGAAGCGCTCGAAAAGTGGTCTGTGTCATTATTTGCGCGTTTATTACCGCGTATTCTTGAAATAATTTATGAAATAAATGCGCGCTTTCTTGCTCAAGTTGCGTTGGCATGGCCGGGTGATGTTGCAAAACAACAAGCGTTGTCTTTAATTGAAGAAGGCTCAGATCCACAAGTAAGAATGGCGTATTTAGCCATTGTTGGCAGTTTTTCAGTTAATGGCGTAGCAGCATTGCACACAGAATTACTTAAAGAAGGTTTGTTTAAAACTTTTTATGAATTGTGGCCTGAAAAATTCAACAATAAAACTAATGGTGTAACGCCAAGGCGGTGGATAGCTCATTGTAACCCTAAACTAACCCAGTTGATTGGTGAAAAAATTGGTCAAGATTGGGTGAGGGATTTTGCGCAAATTAGCCAGCTGCGTCGCTATTATGATGATGTTAAATTCCATAAACAATGGCAAAGCGTCAAACTTGAAAACAAACAACGGCTAGTTGATTTAGTCAAAGCACGTTGTGGTGTTGAATTTGATACTAGCATGCTATTTGATGTGCAAGTTAAACGAATTCATGAGTATAAGCGCCAATTACTGAATGTATTACACATTATTCACCTATATGACCGTATTCGTCGTGGCGATACCGCCAATTTAGTGCCACGCTGTGTATTACTAGGAGGCAAAGCAGCACCGGGGTATTACATGGCTAAGCGCATTATTAAGCTAATTAATAATGTTGCAGATGTGATCAACAAAGATCCACTTGCTCAGCCTTATTTACGGGTGGCATTTTTACCAAATTATAATGTTACAGCAATGGAAACTATTTGCCCCGCAACAGACTTGTCTGAACAAATTTCAACCGCAGGTAAAGAAGCATCTGGTACTGGTAATATGAAGTTTATGATGAATGGTGCGCTGACAATTGGCACTTTAGATGGTGCTAACATAGAAATTCGCGATGCAGTAGGAGCTGATAACTTCTTCTTATTCGGTGCACAAGCTGAGCAAATTGAAGGAATAAAACAAAGCTATAACCCATTACATATTATTCATAATACACCTGACTTACTGAATGTTATGCAATTACTTGAAAGTGGGCACTTTAATTTATTCGAACCTGGTTTATTTGACGACATTATTGGTGCAATCAAAAGTCCTCATGATCCTTGGTTGGTTGCCCACGATTTTGATAGTTTTGTACAAGCTCAAAAAGCTGTTGAACACGCTTATCAAGATCAACAGCATTGGACGCAAATGAGTATTTTAAATACTGCGGCCAGTGGTACTTTTTCAAGTGATAGAACGATCAGCCAATACAGTGATGATATTTGGCATTTAGAAGCATTAACAACATCTAGTTCGGCCGACACAGCCGTAAGCAATAGCAAAGATTAATACGGAGATAAATTATGCCAAGTTATGCAAATCGCTACATAAGTAGTCTGACACGAGAAACCTACGCACTGATTTTAGCAGGGGGCAGAGGTTCACGCTTACATGAATTAACAAATTGGCGGGCCAAACCGGCGGTTTATTTTGGTGGCAAACATCGTATTATCGATTTCCCGCTATCAAACTGTATTAATTCAGGTATTCGTCGTGTTGGGATTGCAACACAATATAAATCGCACTCGCTGATCCGCCATGTTAACCGTGCATGGGGTCATTTTAAAAAGGAACTGGGTGAATCTGTAGAGATATTACCTGCATCACAGCGTTATGGTGACGAATGGTATTGCGGCACTGCTGATGCGGTGTTCCAAAATATGGATATTATCCGTCATGAGTTACCTAAATATGTAATGATTTTATCTGGCGATCATGTTTACCGTATGGATTACGGTGGCTTATTGGCAAAACATGTAGAAACTGGTGCGGACATGACAGTGTGCTGTATAGAAGTTCCCTGCGAGGAAGCTGCAGAAACATTTGGTGTGATGACGGTAGATGAAGAAAAGCGAGTGCGTCGTTTTGACGAAAAACCGAAAATGCCAAGTTCAATTCCTGGTCGTCCGGGGACTTGCTTAGCATCAATGGGTAATTATGTATTTAATACTGAGTTCTTATTTGAACAACTAAAAAAAGACGCAGAAAACGAAGGTTCAGGCCGTGATTTTGGCCATGATATTATTCCGGCAATTATTGAAGAGCATAATGTATTTGCTTTTCCATTTCGAGAGCCTGGTCATGACGGCCAACCTTATTGGCGCGATGTGGGTACACTGGACTCATTTTGGGAAGCAAACATGGAGCTGGTGATGCCAGAACCACAGCTGGATTTATACGATCCAACTTGGCCTATTTGGACCTACCAAGAACAACTGCCACCCGCTAAGTTTATTTTTGATAATGACGACAGACGTGGCATGGCTGTAGATTCAACCGTATCAGGCGGCTGTATCATTTCAGGCTCGGTGGTTCGTAAATCACTGTTATTTTCTAATGTACACATTCGTTCATACTGTGAAATTGAAGAGTCGGTGATATTACCAGGTGCAATTATTCAACGTAATTGTCGCATTCGTCGTGCTATTATCGACCGCGGTTGTGAAGTGCCTGCGGGTGTTGAAATCGGTTTTGATCGTAAAGTCGACGAGGAAAATGGTTTTAGAGTGTCTAAAAAGGGCATAGTATTAGTGACTCGTGAAATGCTCACAGAACTTTCCAAAAAGCTTGAGCGCCAAGAGCGTGAGAGTAAACAGTTAGCTTAAATATCATACAGTTGTAGGAAGTAAGAAAAAGATGCATGTATTAATGGTTGCGGCCGAAAATGACGCTTTACCAAATGCCAAAGTGGGTGGTGTTGCAGATGTACTACGAGATTGTCCCAAAGCATTAGCGGAGCTTGGCTTAACCGTTGACGTGGTTATTCCAGATTATGGTTTTACCGCGTTAGAGCGTGTGCAATTAGGCACGCTCCATGTGCCCTTTGCAGGATATATTTATGATGTTCAAGTGTCGCAAGTATATGTAGATCAGCAGCAAGTCAGGCAATTAGTAATGTCACATCCGTTATTTAGCCAGCACCATGGCGCTGTATACTGTAATGATGATGGTGACCGACCTTTTGCCACTGATGCCACTAAGTTTGCATTATTTAATGCTGCAGTGTGTGAAGCGCTATTGCAAGGTGTTATCACCCGTCCCGATGTGTTGCATTTGCATGATTGGCACAGTGCGTGTGTGGCGGTATTGTTAAAGTTTGATCATCGGTTTGCATCTTTTTCTTCTTTGCGTAGTATATTTACAGTACACAATATTGCACTGCAAGGGATCCGCCCATTCAAAGGAGATGATTCAAGTTTAGAAGCATGGTTTCCGGCGTTAAGTTATAACGGCGAGGTATTATGCGATCCGCGTTATCCTCATTGCTTTAATCCGATGCGCAGCGCTATCAATTTAGTTGATAAGATACATTTAGTATCTCCAAGCTACGCACTAGAAGTATTGCAAGCCAGTGAACCGCATAACGGCTTTTTTGGTGGCGAAGGTTTAGAGCGCGATTTGAATAATGCGATGGCAAACAATAAAGTCGTCGGAATATTAAATGGCTGTGAGTACACTGAGCACAATCAAAATGCGCAGATAAGCAGTACGTTATCACAATTATACTTTGAAATAGAGCAGGCATTGTTTGCTTGGATGGCTAAAGAAGTTAACCTGCAAAGCAGTTACTATATAGCTCATCAGCGGTTACAGCAGTTTATTGAGCAGCCAGTTAAAGGGCCTTTAGTCACCAGTGTTGGACGCCTAACCGATCAAAAAGCTTTGTTACTGCGCCAACCCTACGAAAACCAGCAAGTGCTTGATGCATTGTGTGAAAAGTTAAATGAACAGCAAGGACGTATGATAATTTTAGGTTCCGGTGACACGGCTCTTGAAGATGTCATGACAGCCGCCATGGCGCGTAATAGTAACCTATTGTTTTTAAAGGGTTATGGTAATTACGTTGGCGAATTACTGTATGAGTTAGGAGACTTATTCTTGATGCCAAGCTCCTTTGAACCGTGCGGTATTAGCCAAATGCTAGCTATGCGAGCTGGACAGCCTTGTTTAGTGCACCAAGTTGGTGGCTTAAAGGATACCATTACACATATGGAAAATGGTTTTAGTTTTAGTGGTGACACATTACAAACACAAAGCGAGGCGCTAGTAACGTGCTTTGCTAATACTCTTACTCTGAAACAAGAACAACCTAAACAATGGGTCGAAATTGTCAGCAATGCAAAGGCTGCTCGCTTTACATGGTCCCACGTAGCAAAGGACTATATTAGTAAACTTTATAATTAATACTGCTATTTATCATCTTACTAGCTATAATGGATTGTAATAACATTATGATTTAGTTACTTAGTATTGTTTTTTATTTTGTAACTAACCATCAATAGTCGAGTTTAAGGGTGAAAAAGTGCAAGTATTTGTTGCGCGCCAAGCAATATTCAATCGTCGTCAACATGTAGTTGCCTACGAATTGTTGTTTCGTAATAGTAGTGATAATTATTTTCCGGATATTGAAGAAAGTGTCGCAACGGCGAAACTGATCATGGAAAATCAGCTTAATTTTGGCACTCGACATATTACTTCTGGTAAAAAAGCACTGATAAATATCGGTCCTGATTCTTTAAAAATGGATTTATGTGCATTTTTGCCTTCGCAAGATGTGGTACTTGAGTTGCTCGAAACAATTGAGCCGACTGAAGAAAACTACCAGCTATGTCGTGCGCTGTTTCATAAAAACTTTGTGTTAGCACTTGACGATTTTGTATATGAGCCTAAGTGGGAAAGGTTTTTAAAACTTGTTAAATTAATCAAATTTGATATTCAAATAACTCCTTTGCAGCAAATTGAACCGCTTATTCGACGGCTGCAAAAATACAAAAAGCTAAAGTTGCTTGCCGAAAAAGTCGAAACTATTGATGATTTTAAAATAGCTCATAAGATGGGCTTTGATTATTTTCAGGGTTATTTTTTTGCCAAGCCGGTAGTCATTCAACAAAGAGACATTGATATAAACTATGCATTAGCCTTGACCATCTATGCACAAGTTATGAAAGAGCATCCTGATATCAATGCGATTGCGCGATTGTTTCAATTAGATACAGCGTTAGCATTTAAGTTATTAAGATTGATCAACAGCGGTGTGTTTCCTGTCCAAAAAGAAATAGAGTCACTCAAACAGGCTTTAGTTTATTTAGGTCATGATCATATAAAGAAGTTTGTTAGCTTGATTATCACCGCTCACGTTGCACAAACGAAACCTAACGAATTGATCAAAATGTGTATCATTCGGGCCCGATTTTGTGAGCTGATAGCGAAAAAGATAGCGCCTTCGCAAGCGAATAGTGCCTTTTTAACCGGTCTTTTTTCGTTGTTGGATGCAATATTAGATCGCCCAATGGAGCAATTACTCCTTCGTTTACCATTTCCAGAACCAATCAAAGACGCTCTAATGGAAGAAAAAAACACCCTGTATTATATCCTTGCAACAGTAAAAGCGTATGAATCAGGTAGCTGGTGGGCTATGGAGCAAGCAGTTGTATTTATTAACATAAATAGTGATTTACTACCGAAGTTTTATAGAGATGCGCTAGACTGGTCAAACATACATAAGCACAACTAACAAGTCGAGCTCAATAATGCGTAATCAAAATATGGATGTTATTCGTGGTGTTGCTGTGCTCGGCTTAATGTACATGAATGCCTATTCCTTCGGTTTATTTGAATTTGGTTACGTACCATTACAGTCCCCGCCTTTTTCGGATCATGTTATTCAATGGGTGAGCCTTAGTGTTATTGACGGCCGCTTTCGCAGCTTATTTTGCTTACTCTTTGGTGCTGGATTATATATTCAGTGGCAGCGTTACCAGCAGGTTGAGCAATTGCAAAAACGCTTAAAAGTATTAGCCGTGTTTGGTTTACTACATGGCTTTTTGTTGTGGGCTGGTGATATTTTGTTTATCTATGCATGCGCAGGGTGGTTGGTCATACAATACCTTGATGCGAGTGACGAGATGTTATTAAAACGCGGTTGGCAATTTCTATCACTAGCCGCAGCGATAACGTTTTTGATAGCCTTAGTTGACCCCACACTGACTATCTATCGAGATTCGGCCGATTTTTTAGCAAGTTATAATGCTTCACGAGGATCGGCATTAACTATTTTTGTCAATAATAGTGTGATGTTTATCGTGATGCTCATTGCACTTCCGCTGATCACTTTGTGGATGGCTGCAGGATTAATGCTATTCGGTATTTATGGCTATAAAAATAAACTGTTTGAGACTGGTTTAACTAAATTAAGCAAAATCAGAGTATTGGCAATTGCGCTACTGTTAAGTGCGATTAGGATCAGTTTTGAATATCAATCTAGCTTATTTATTAGTGCATTAAAAGAACCCGTAAGCTGGTTTGCAGCATTATTCACAGCCCTATTAATTATTCATTTTGTGGTAAGGCTGACGACAAAACATGACTTTCACTTTATTGCATTGCAGCGTGCAGGAAGGCTCGCATTAACTTTATATCTAATGCAAACTATTTGCTTGTTAGTGTTGTTTAAAGTTTTTTATCCGCACTGGGTGCTCAGCTTTAATCATTTAGAATATTACGTATTAGTGAGTGGTTTAGTCATTTTTCAACTTAGCTTTAGTGTGATTTATTCGCGTTATTTTAAGCAAGGTCCAATGGAATTTATTTGGCGAAAGTATACAAATGCTGCTTGAGTTGAAGCTACTGTAAATAGTGTGGTAATTTTTTCTCTGTCACTGTAGGTTAAAATTAGCGCAAACCTACATACCGTAAAACAGAGCAATCGTTTAAGTATAAACAAACCAATTAGGTGCTTGCTGTGAAAAGGCTAATAGTTGGTTTAACAGCGCTTTATACTGCGTGATTAATTTTAACAAGTGGCTTCTATTGTTTGCAATCTGTGCCTTGTCTAAATCGCTTTTAAATTCAACTGCGCTCGCATCTTAAGGTGGTTTGGGTATACAATATCGGCCTTTAAAATTAATGTGAATTTGGCTCATGACAGACTTAAAACGATTAAATAAATTTATTAGTGACACCGGTTTTTGTTCACGACGCGAAGCGGATAAATATATTGAAGATGGTCGTGTTACTGTCAATGGTATACGACCGGAAATGGGTGTCAAAGTAGCATTGTCTGACACGGTACTGATTGATGGTAAGCCGCTGAAGAAAGTGCCGAAACGGGCGTACATCGCTTACAACAAACCCGTTGGTATAACCTGTACAACTGAGCGTAAAATTCAAAGTAATATCGTCAAAGCGGTTAACTACCCAGATCGTATTTTTCCAATTGGTCGCTTAGATCGGCCATCAGAAGGGTTGATATTTCTGACAAATGAAGGGGATATCGTCAATAAAATTCTTCGTGCTGGCAATAATCATGAAAAAGAATATGTTGTTACAGTCGACAAGCCATTAAATCGTCAGTTTGTGAATAAGATGGCAGGTGGTTTACCAATTTTAGATACAGTCACGAAAAAATGCAAAGTTACACAAACAGGACCGCAACAATTTACTATTGTATTAACGCAAGGTTTGAATCGTCAAATTCGTCGTATGTGCGAGTACTTGGGCTATGAAGTGGTCACCTTAAAACGCGTACGTATTATGAATGTCACGTTAAAAGGCTTAAATGTTGGCCAGTGGCGCCATTTAACTGAGCAAGAAATGGCTGAGATTAATAATTCGATTGCCGACTCGGGCAAAACCGAAGAGTTATCAGTGGATGAGAACAAACAATCTGCGAATATCAGCAAGCCGAAACAAGCACGCACGCCTTACAAAGAAAACGATAAAAAGCGTGATTTTGCTAAGCATGTCAAACAAGGCCGTTTTGATTCTAAAAATGACCAAACTAACGCCAAACCTGCAAGAAGAAATAGCACCACTCGCACAGGCACATTAAGCCTTAAAAAATAAGATCAAATTGTAAAACCAGGAACAACATAAATTGTGCTCCTGGTTTTATTTAAACCTCAGTTATTTTGCTTTTGGCACCTCAATTTTAAATAGCACGGTATAAAGCACCGGCACTACGATTAATGTCAACACGGTTGCAAAGCCTAAACCAAACATAATCGTCACCGCCATTGATTGGAAGAACACATCAAATAATAATGGGATCATTCCTAAAATGGTGGTGATTGCTGCCATCGCAACGGGGCGCACACGGCTTACACCGGAATCAAATACTGCTTGATAAGGCTCTTTGCCTTCACTGAGCTCAAGGTTGATCTGATCTACCAACACAATGCCATTTTTAATCAACATACCGCTTAAGCTTAATAACCCAAGTAGCGCCATAAAACTAAATGCGGCGTTCATCACTAGCAAGCCGGCGCTGACACCGATGATTGCTAAAGGTACTGTGGCCCAAATAACCAGTGGTTTTTTTACTGAGTTAAATAGCAACACAGTGACTGCAAACATCGCTAAATAGCCCAAAGGTAACGAGCCAAAAATAGCTTTTTTTGCCTTTGTTGATGATTCAAACTCACCGCCCCATTGTAATTCATAGCCATTAGGGAGTTTAATTGCTTCAATACCTGGCCTGACTCTTGAAAATAGTTTAGCGGGTGTTTCATCGCCTATTACGTCATGATCGGCCATTACTGTAATAGTACGTTTGCGATCGCGGCGCATTATTAGGCTGTCTTCCCACTGTACAACAAACTCATCCACCACTTGAGTAATTGGCACGAATACGCCTAATACTGGGCTGTATATTTGTAGGTCACGGAGGCTTTCAACATTAAGACGCTCTTGTGCAGGTGAGCGGGCAATAATGGGGATCTGTTGAGTACCATCTTTGTAAATGCCGACTTTTTTACCGGAAAAACTGGTTAATAATAGTTGGTCCAAGTCTGTTTTAGCGATACCCAGACGCCGTGCTTTTTGTTCGTTAAGTTGCGGGCGAATGAGTTTTGAGCGTTCACGCCAATCATCACGAATATTATAAGCACCGGCATCTTTTGCTAACACTTCTTTTGCTTGTTTAGCTAATTGGCGAAGCACTACTGGATCAGCCCCCGAAAAACGCGCTTCTATTTTAGCATCAGTAGAAGGGCCTATTTCCATACGTTTTATTTTAAGCTTGGCATCAAATACATGGTTGTATTCATAGTCGCGAACTTTTGCAATCATCGTCGCCACTGCTTCGCGGTCTTTTACACGGATAATTAATTGACCATAAGCTGGGTATGATTTTTCAGGTGCGTAGGTCAACATAAACCGTGGTGCGCCTTGGCCTATCGTTGATGTTACTTCTTCGACCAGCTCATCTTTTTGTAAGAATGCTTCGAGTTTGGCGACGCCATCTAAAGTGGCATGAATATCAGCTCCTTGTGTATGCCAATAATCTACGTAAAACATTGGCGTGTTAGAAGCTGGAAAAAACGCTTGTTTAATAAACTTAAAGCCAAAAACAGAGCTAGCTAATAAAACGACCATCAACAATAAAGTGGTTTTACGAAAACGCATCGAGGTGCTTAATAAACTTTTATATAGATTAAAGATCACACCTTGATATGGGTCTTCATCATGGCTTTGCTGCTTGAGCTCTGTTTCTTTAAACATTAAGTCAGCAAAGAAAGGAGTTAAGGTGATGGCAGTGATCCAGCTTAATAATAATGAGATAAATAATACCCAAAATAAGCTGCCGGCAAATTCCCCACTAGCGTCAGAGCTTAAGCCAATTGGCGCAAATGCAGTAATAGCAATCACGGTTGCGCCAAGTAAAGGCCACTTTGTTTGCTCCACTATATTAGCCGCTGCTTTTATCTTTGTTTGCCCTCGCTTTAGGTTTATTAAAATACCTTCAGTGACTACGATGGCGTTATCAACCAACATTCCTAATGCAATGATCAGTGCACCTAAAGAGATACGTTGTAAATCAATCGCAAACAGTTTCATGAAAATGAATGTACCTAATACGGTCAGCAATAAAATTGCCCCGATCAGTACGCCACTTTTAAAGCCCATAAAGACAAGCAGGACAACAATAACGATAGCGACAGCTTCGAGTAAGCTGATGATAAAGCCATTGACTGATTTTTCGACTTCAACAGGTTGGTTATAAACGGTATTTATTTCCATGCCATGGGGGCGCTGATATTCAAGCGATGCTAAATGCGCTTTAATGTTATCGCCTATATCCACAACGTTTACACCACTGCTAAACGATACGCCAACGAGCAAGGCTTGCTGCTGGTTAAAACGGATTACATTATTAGGTACTTCGGCGTATTCACGAAACACCGTTGCAACGTCACCGAGGTAAATCAGTTCATTTTCACCTGGTTTTGAGATCAGTAGATTTTCGAGCTCTTTTACGTCTTTGAATTCGCCTGTTGGGTGCAGTCTAATTGATTCATCGCCTACGCGTATTTTACCTGCATTCGATACGGTATTTTGTGATTGCAATAATTGATAAATTCTAGTTGGTGCAATACCAAGCTGCGCCAGCTTACGCGTCGATATTTCAACCATCACCTGTGCTTGTTGTTCACCACTGACGGTCACTTTACCTACGCCGTCAACGAGTACCAGTTCGCGCTTTAAGTAATCAACATAGTTTTTTAGTTCGTCATAAGAGTAACCATCGCCAGTGACGGCATACATTACGCCGTATACGTCGCCAAAATCATCTAAAATGGTACTTGGGTATACACCACTTGGCAGTGATGAAGCGTTATCGTTAATCTTGCGCCGTAGCTCATCCCAAATTTGTCGTAAGTCTTGTTTGCGATAGTTGCTTTTCATTTCAACGGTAATTTGTGATTTCCCTGGAGATGAAATGCTGGTTACGTAATCCACATACGGCAATTGTTGAATTGCATTTTCAATCGGAAAAGTAACTTCATCTTCTACCTGTTGTGGTGAAGCGCCAGGATATAAGGTGATCACCATGGCTTTTTTTATTGTAAATTCAGGGTCCTCAAGCTGACCAAGTCCTAAATAAGATACTACGCCACCGATTAATAGTAATAGCGCGCACATCCAACTGACGACCTTTTGTTTTATGGCAAGTTCAGCAATGCTCATTTTATAAGCCTCGCTCTTTTTGCCACGGACGTACTTGCATGCCTTCTTTAAGGTAGTGAACACCAGCGACGACCACAGTTTGACCTTGCTCTAAACCAGCAAGCACTTCAATACCACGTCGATGTAATTGGCCAACTTCAACAGCTTGCTTTTTCACCTTGCCAGTCTGTGGATCGTATAGCCAGACATAGCTGTTATTAGTAGGCTGTGTTGGTTCAGAGAACACAGCTTCAACAGGGAGTAAAATATAGTGTGATTGCGAGTGAGTAACTTTACTTAGATCAATATCTACACTGCCGGTCATGCCTGCCAACAGGTTAAAATCTTTAGGCACTGGTAATGAAAATACCACCTTGTAAGTTAATGTGGCTGGATCTGCTTGGGTGTCGAATTCTTTAATCATTAAGGTATATGATTTATTTGGAAAACCGTCAAAAACCACGCTTGGCTGATAGTCAATGTCTTTATCAATACGGGCGATTAGTTTTTCGGGTACTTGAATGATCACATCCATTAAATCACGGGTTTCTAAGCGAAGAATGTTTTGTTTTGCTTGGATATTCTCAAAGTTTTTAACAAACACTTTGGAAACGGTGCCGCTAAAAGGGGCACGTAATTCGCTATTATCTAAGTTGGTTTTTGCAATTTTTAATGCCGACTCAGCTACCTGTTTATTGGCAAGTGCCTGATCAAGTTCGGATTGACTGGTAATTGATTTATTAAATAGTTTTTGTACGCGTTCAAGTTGCGAGTGCGCCAATTCAAAACGTGCTTTTCGCTCATCATATTGCAGTTGAAAATCTTCAGGGTCTAACTTGGCAAGGAGTTGATCTTTTTCAACATGTTGACCCGCCAATGCCGGGAACTCTAATAACTCACCGTTAACTCTAAACGCCAAATAAGAGCCTTGATTTGCCACTACTTCTGCCGGAAAACTGCGTATTGTCTGATCTGAGTTAGTATCAATTTCAAATAGTTTTACTGGACGAATAGCTTGTTCGACGTGAGTGTCGGTATTTGATTCTTTACAGGCGACTAAACTCAGTATTAATGTTGATATAATTAAAACTGGCGACAGTTTCATGGTCTTCTCCGTGGCTATGAAAACATAAATTAGATGCAGCATACGCCGCGAACATATAAAATAAAAATTATTAAATTTTAAAAAGATCATAAATAAAATTTATGATTTTAAGTTGGACCATTATGAACTTAGTGCAGTTAAAAATGCTTGATGCCATTGTTCGCACTCAAAGCTTGTCGCAAGCTGCTTTAGCACTGTATAAATCGCAACCAGCTTTAACGTTAGCTATTAAGAAACTTGAAGCTGAGCTTGGTTTTGAATTGTTAGATCGTAGCCATTATCGATTGCAATTAACTGAAAAGGGTCGTATTTATCATCGCGAAGCAGCATTATTATTAGATGCTCAGGCACATTTAGCACAACTGGCCAGTGAACTTGCACTTGGTAATGAAGCAAATTACAAAATTTGTTATGAGCAGTTATGTCACCAAGCACTGTATAACGATATTATTTGCAATGCTTTTGTTAAACATACCAGCACCGAGTTTAGTGTAACCAGCGGAAAACGCTTTGTTTCTCTTGAGCAAGTTAATAAAGGACAAGCAGACTTAGGGATTGGTCCGTGGTTTGATTTGTTTCATGCTACAGGCGATTTAGAAAGTTTACCGATTGGCAAGCTCGATATTGGTATTGTTAGTGTGACAGGATTAGTGCCAGATAAAGTAACTTATCAACAATTACAGAACTTTCCTTGTTTAGCGATGTTTGAAAGTGATATGAGTTTTGACTCTGATCGTTTATCGTATTCAAAAGGCTCTACCATGATGAAAATTGATGATATATCAACTTTAAAATCGTTTTTATTATCGGGAGCTGGCTGGGCAATGATGAGTTTAGCGCATTGTCAAAATGAACTTGAAAGTGGTGTATTACAACAAATTAAAATACTAGACAGAGAAAATACTTTTAGCGCACAGATCAGAGTATTCCGACAAAATGCCACTCATCATGGACCCGTGGCAAGAGCCGTGTGGCAAGATTTTAAGCAGTTAAGTAAAACGTTTTTAGGGTCGTAAATGCAAGCCAGTAAAGAAGACAAAATTTATACTGTGATGGCGAATATACCGCCAGGAAAAGTAGCCAGTTATGGACAAGTAGCGGCAATGGCAGGATTGCTAAATAATGCTCGGCTAGTAGGGCGGTTATTAAAGTTAATGCCAAAAGATTCAAGCATACCTTGGCATAGAGTGATCAACAGCCAAGGTAAAATTTCTTTTCCTGAAGGGACAGCGCAGTACCAAAAGCAATATCAATTACTGCAAAGTGAAGGCGTAATTTTTAAAAATGGTCGTGTTAATATGCGTCAATTTCAGTGGGACTAATTAAAAAATTTAACCGACCGTAATAATATAGCGGCTGATTGCAATATAGTGACAAACACAGCCTGCAATCACAAATACATGCCAAAGTGCGTGGCTATATTGACGACTTTTAGCACTATAAAAGAGTGTGCCGAGACTATACAAAATCCCTCCACTGAGTAACCACCATAGTGCGTTTACTGGCACATTTAAATAAAGCGGGTAGACAATTGCAACTGCAAACCAACCCATTAATAAATATGTTGATAAAGACACCTTTTTGTTTTGTTTTTTCACCATTAATTTATAGCACACTCCGCCAAGTGCTAAAGACCATATAAATACCAGCGTTAAAATCGACCAAATTCCGGTTAATGAGAGTACTAAAAAAGGGGTGTAAGTGCCTGCAATCAAAATATAAATAGCACAGTGGTCACATTTTTTATAAAAAGCCCGCGCACCTATGCTGCTACTGCTGTGATAAAGCGTAGATGATAAAAACAGCAACAATAAACTACCGCCATAAACAATTGCACTGACCGTTGCTTCAATCGTGTGTGTCTTGCTGATCAGCTCCCACAATACAAACAATGAAAATATAACGCCTGCGCCGTGAGACAGGCTATTAAGTTGCTCTTCTTTTTTAGAATAAGCGGGTTCAACCGACATGACATACTCATCATAAAACATTAATTTGGATTTGAGTGTACAAGTGTACGCTGAAACTTTCAATGCTTATTTATTGACTATATTTTGGTTTTTTTAACCAATTTGAATGGTTTTAAAATTCACATCATCAATAGGTTATGCACTTGTGTGATTTAAAGTGCATAAAAAACAATTAGTTAAAATTTATTTCGTGGTTGGCACAACCTTTGATTAAGTAATAGCGACTAACTTAATAACACAATAGGGAATACCATCATGAAAAGCATTATTAAACTATCTGTTGCAGCACTTTTGGTTGTTGGTTCTACACAAGCAAGTGCAAATGACGGTCAATTAGATATTACTCAAACGCTATCAAGCAGCATTGCACAATACATTGAAAGTACGAGTAATGAATTACAAAGCAAATTAAAACAGTCATTGTTTAGTGATTCGCAAAAAATGTTAACCGAACTGTTTTCTCAGCAAAGCGAGCAATCAGCTGAAGTAGGTGTAGCTGAAAATACATCACAACTCGTTGCAACTAGCAATGCAGTAAAAGTTGAGGGTTAAAGTAATGAGCAGCGAATTAGGATTATTAGCTTTAATGTTAGCACCCGTTGTAAGCTTGTTAAGTGCGTATGCATCAGTTGAATTGTTACGTAATGTAGGGCAGTGGCTAAACATAGGCTAAGGGGATACCGATAAGTAATAATCAGTAACATTGATCTTGTTTGCTGCAGTGCACGTAACGTAATGCATAGTTAAACTGATGTAGTGAGCCTTATGAAACGTGCAATCTTTCCATTACCTGTATTTATTTTACCAAGTGGGTATACGCGGTTAAGAATTTTCGAACCTCGTTATCTTGATATGGTAAAAGAATCACTTAAAAATGATCATGGATTTGTTCTTTGCCAGTATGATGTTGATAGTCATCTCAACGTTCCTAAGTATGGATGCTTAGTGGATATTATTGACTTTTCACAAGATCAACAAGGGCAATTACTGATTGATGTGGTAGCTAAATCTGTAGTTGAGTTAACTGATGTAACTGAAGATAAGCAGCAGCTACGTTTCGGTCAGCTATCAGCACCTACAATGCCTTTTTGGTTTGAACAACCCCATAATTTAGATCGCGATGATACATATTTAGTAACTGCTTTAGAGCAGTTGTTTGATGTTAATACAGAATTAACCGATTTATATCGCCAGACACACTTTGATGATTTGAACTGGGTTATTGCTAGATGGCTTGAATTATTACCTATTTCAATTGATAAAAAACAACAGCTTGCCTTTAAATCAGACTTTGCGAATATTCACTCTTTCCTTCATACTGTGATTAATAACGAATTTTCCTAATTAATATGATCTTAATTTAGTTGCCCTGCGTATTGAATAAGCAAGAACACTAATGGGAATATTATGATGGTGAGTCAACAACTTTCAACACGTTGTGAACCTAACACAGGTAATTACACTGCCATGCCACAAACGCCAAGCAAAGAACTTGCTGATGCATTATCTGCGGTTGCAGCTAATCGCGATAAACAAGCATTCGCTTATTTATTTGCGTACTTTTCACCAAAAATAAAACGCTTTGGTATCAAGCAATTTAACTCAGAAGCACAAGCGATGGAATTAGTACAAGACACGCTAACTTCCGTGTGGCGAAAAGCACATCTCTATAATAATGATAAAGGCGCTGCTACAACGTGGGTATATACCGTAATGCGAAACGCATCATTTGATATGCTCAGAAAAATGAAAAGTAATAAAGAAGATAATATTAGCGAAGATATTTGGCCGCTAGTTGAGCAACATGATAATGCTGACTATGAATTTAGTGATCATCTTGAAAATCAACAAATAAAAAATTACCTAGATAAATTACCCCAAGCTCAACGCGATGTGGTTAAAGGCGTTTATTTTCAAGATATGTCACAAGAGCAACTTGCAGAACAATTGAACATTCCAATTGGTACCGTGAAGTCACGTTTACGTTTAGCGTTACAAAAATTACGCAATGAAATGGGAGACCGCAATGATTAAACATCACCCAAGCGATGCGCTATTAGCGCAGTATTGTAATGCGTCATTACCGGCAAGTATAAACGTCGCCGTCGCTATTCATCTTGATATGTGTAGTTGCTGTAAAGAAAAAGTGCAACGCATTGAAGCAAACAATGCCGTAGATGTGTTTGGCACTGATGATGAGCATCCTCAAACTACAGATTTAGCTATTGATGAATTATCATTAATTGATGCAATTACAGCAGATGTAACTGCTGATGAGGTATACAAGGTCGCGCCTCAAACTATCCTTGTTAATCAGCAAAATTATCAATTGCCCCGTGCTCTTGCCCGTATTTCACATAGCAAATTTATGCAAATGGGGAAATTATCACGTTCTCGTATCGATCTAGATGATGGTGCGTTACGTTCTAGCTTATTGCACATTGATGCTGGTGGAGAAATCCCTGAACATACTCACACTGGTTTCGAATTGACTTTATTACTTGATGGCGAGTTTAGTGATGAAGAGGGTCAATATGTGCCTGGCGACTTTATGTGGCTCGACGGTCGTCATCAACATACCCCGATCACAGAAAAAGGTTGTTTATGTTACACAGTAGTCAGTAGTGCTCTACACTTTAAGAAGGGACTGAGTAAGTTACTCAATCCAATTGGCAATTTGATTTACTAGGAGTGTATATGCAGCAATCGACTATTCAAATAGGCATAAGTGCATGCCTTGCAGGTGAGAAAGTTCGGTTTGATAGTGGCCATAAAAAATCAAATTTTTGCATGGATGAATTCGCAAAACATGTTGAATATAAACGCTTTTGTCCCGAAGTGGCGGTAGGTCTACCGATCCCAAGACCGACAATTAGACAAGTTAAAGTAGGCACAACTATTAAAGTGTGCCGTCCTGACGGCAGTGGTGATGTTGGCCCACAATTGACAGAATATGGTAAAAAAGTTGCCACAGAGCAGGCTGCACAATTAAGCGGCTTTGTTTTTTGTGCTAAAAGTCCAAGCTGCGGCATGGAACGGATCAAAATATATAATGAAGCAGGCACAGGTAATACATCTGAAGGCGTGGGTTTTTTTGCTGCGCAAATTATGGCTCACAACCCATTGTTACCGTGTGAAGAAAATGGTCGTTTAAATGATATGCACTTGCGTGAAAACTTTGTGATGCGAGTGTTTACTTATAAAAACTGGCAATTGTTGCGTCAACAACCAGCAACCCTGCATAGGTTAACGCAGTTTCATGCGCAATATAAGTATTTGTTAATGGCTCACAATTATCAGGCATATAAAGATCTTGGTAATTTACTGGGCACCTATGTTGGCGATGATTTTGAGCAGCTTGCTGACGATTATATTGCAGGTTTAATGGGAGCGCTGAAAAGACCTGCATCACGCAAAAATAACAGCAATACTTTAATGCACTTACAAGGCTACTTTAAAAAACATTTATCCAAAATTGAAAAAGAAGAGCTACGAGATGCAATTGATGAATATCGCTCAGGTTTAGTGCCGCTGTATGTACCGCTGACACTCTTAAAACATCATTTGAAAGTACATCCAAACGAATACTTAGCAAAGCAAGTTTACTTCAACCCTTATCCTCACGAACTAAAATTACGCTACGGAATTTAATGAACACTGTATTTTGGTTTAGGCGCGATTTGCGCCTTTTTAATAATCATGCCCTTTATCAAGCAATCGACAATGGTTGTAAAGACGCTATATTTTTTATCACTGAGCAACAATGGCAACGCCATGGTGTTGCTTCAATACAAATTGATTTGCTAAAACGAAGGTTAAACTTCTTAGGTCAGTTACTAGCTGATAATGGCATCACCTTGCATATCATTGAAGCGGGTAATTACGCAGGATGTGTGCAGCAGTTAAGCGAGTTCTGCCAGCGACATTCAGTAACGCAGTTATTTGCCAATAAAGAATATGAAATTAATGAAGTTGAGCGCGATAACGCATTTTTACATCATGCTGATAAACTTAAAGTATCAGTTACCTTGTTTGATGGTGACGTGGTTGCACCGCCTGGAACGGTACTGAATCAAAGTGGTGAGATGTTTAAGGTGTTCACCCCTTTTAAAAATGCCTGGCTAAAGCAATATCAAGATACTCATTTTTATTTTCAAGCCCCCCCGACAATGTTTAGCCCAATACCTTGGCAAGGTTCAGCGTTACTTACCGGTGACGATTCCTCACATAAGTGGCCAGTTGATGATGCGTCATTAAGTCAAATCTGTGCCCGTTTTATCAGCGATAAATTACTCAGCTATAAAGATCAGCGAGATATTCCAAGTATTAAAGGCACATCAGGCTTAAGTCCGTATTTAGCTTTAGGAATTGTCAGCGTTCAGCAATTAATTGCTCTTGTACAGCAACAATATGTCGATGCTTTAAGTAGCTCTAAAAGCAATTTATTTACTTGGGTCAACGAGTTAGTGTGGCGTGAGTTTTATCGTCATTTAATTGTGGCTTATCCAAAACTTAATAAATATAACAACTTTAATGAGAAATATGACCCAGTAAAGTGGCGAACTGATGAGGCTGATTTTACTGCTTGGTGTGAAGGTAAAACAGGCTACCCGCTTGTTGATGCCGCTATGAGGCAACTTATTCAAACTGGCTGGATGCATAATCGCTTACGAATGGTGGTTGCCAGTTTTCTTACCAAACACTTGTTAATTGATTGGCGTAAAGGTGAACGTTTCTTTATGCAGCATTTGATCGATGGCGATTTAGCGTCTAACAATGGCGGTTGGCAATGGGCTGCAAGTACCGGCTGCGATGCCCAGCCATACTTTAGAATATTCAACCCGATTACTCAAAGTGAGCGATTTGATCCTGATGGTCATTTTATTCGTAAGTATATACCGGAGTTGGAAAATGTGCCGAATAAGCAAATTCATTTTCCACATGAATATTTAGCGAAAAGCGGCAAAGCAAAAGCGGTTTATTGGCCAGCAATCGTTGATCATAAAACGGCTCGCTTACGAGCGCTTGATGCATTTAAGGTATGATATGAGCAACCACAGAACAGATAAATTTATCGCGATATACCAAAAGCTAAGTAAAGAAAATCTACATTTACTGAGTGATATTTATGCTGCAGACATTCACTTTTCTGATCCATTGCATGAAGTCGATGGTTTAGCTGACTTACATCAATATTTTGCTAAACTTTATAGTAATGTTATTGAATGCACGTTTGATATCAGTGACACTGTTAGTGTAGGCGATAATGCTTTTGTTTACTGGACTATGTATTATCGCCATCCAAAGCTTAGCAATGGCCAGCAAATAGCCGTAGCAGGCCATAGCAAGTTAACATTTACTGGTGACAAAATCAGCCTTCATAAAGACTACTTTGATGCTGGTGCATTACTTTATCGACATATCCCTATTCTCGGTTCAATTATTAAATACATAGATAATAAGGCAGCGGAATAATGATCACGCTTATAACAGGTGCAACATCAGGTATTGGTGAACAACTTGCGAAACTGTATGCGCAAGCCGGGGATACAGTGATCGCTTGTGGGCGTAACCAAGAAAAACTAAACGAACTTGCGCAACTAACGAATATTGAAAGTTGTCAGTTTGACGCTACTGATTTACAAGCAATACGAAGTAGCACTGTTGCTTATACGCAATTTGATCGCGTTATTCTTAATGCTGGCAATTGTGAGTATATCGATGATGCGCATAATTTTGACAGTGCATTGTTTACCCGCGTTGTTACTACTAATTTGCTTTCGATGGGTTATTGTCTTGAGGCTTTACTACCGAGGATAAAGTCCGGTGGTCAGTTGGTGATTGTCAGTTCAAGCGTAACTTATTTACCGTTACCGCGCTCTGAAGCATATGGCGCATCAAAAGCTGGGGTCAGTTACTTAGCAAAAAGTTTAGCCATTGATTTAGCTGATATTGACGTAACCTTAGTGCACCCAGGCTTTGTTAAAACACCGTTGACTCAAAAAAACGATTTTCCAATGCCAATGGCAGTTACTGCAGAAAAAGCGGCAAATTATATTATCAAAGGTGTCGCTAAGCGCCGCAAAGAGGTGCATTTTCCTTATCGTTTCACCCTTATTTTAAAATGTTTACGCATGTTGCCGCTGCCAATTTGGCTCATGCTTGCAAAAGGATTAAGTCGTTGAAAAAAATAGCAATTATAGGTTCTGGAATTGCAGGATTAAGCTGCGCGCATTTGTTGCACAAAAAGTATGATATTACGGTATTTGAAAAAAACAACTACATTGGTGGGCACACCGCAACGATAGATATACAGGTTGATGGTGTTAAGCATGCTATTGATACTGGCTTTATTGTTTTTAATGATCGCACTTACCCTTATTTTGAAAAGCTGTTAAAGCGCATCGGCGTTGAACGACAACCGACAGAAATGAGTTTTAGTGTGCATAATCAGCAAACTGGTTTTGAATACAATGGCCACACTTTTGCCAGTTTGTTTGCTCAAAAGCGCAATATATTTCGTCCGCGCTTTTGGAAGTTACTCAGTGATATTGTGCGTTTTAACACGTTGTGTAAAAAACTATATCATGACAACGACTACCAAAGTGAGCAGATGTTAGGTCAGTTGCTCGACCAACACGGTTTTAATGATTTTTTTCGTTACCATTATATTTTGCCAATGGGCGCGGCTATCTGGTCAACAAGTATTAAAGAAATGAGTAATGTAGGGGTTGAGTTTTTTGTAAAATTCTTTTTCAATCATGGCTTATTAGATATTACTAATCGTCCGCAGTGGTATGTTATTCCCGGTGGTTCAAGGGAATATATCAATCCATTGATCAGTGGTTTTAAAGATAAAATAAAATTGAACACGGATATACAGTCTATTTTTCGCACCCCAGAGCAGGTGTTGATCCGATTGAAAAATGGTACCGTTGAGCAATTTGATAAAGTTATTTTTGCTTGTCATTCTGATCAAGCTCTCGCTTTACTTGAAAACCCAAGCACTGATGAAAAAGCAATTTTATCAGCCATTCCCTACACTGAAAATTCAGTGATTTTGCATACTGACACTGCTTTGCTGCCAAAACGTAAAGCCGCATGGGCCAGTTGGAATTATCTACTTACCGATAATCTTGATAAAGCTGCTGTTGTGACTTATCAAATGAATATTTTGCAAGGCATAACAAGTAAAACGCAATTTTGTGTCACGCTTAATCACCGTGAGGGAATTGATAAAACTAAAATACTCCGAGAATTTACGTATCATCATCCAGTATTCAATAAAACGTCTATTGCTGCTCAGCAACAGAAACAGCTTATTGATGGAGCCAACAACAGTTATTTTTGTGGCGCTTATTGGTATAACGGATTTCACGAAGACGGCGTGAAAAGCGCTGTAGATGTTGCTCGCAAACTTGGGGTTGAATTTGAATAGTGCACTTTTAATCGGTGATGTTCGTCATCACCGATTAGCAATTAAAGCGCATAGCTTTAATTATCAGTTGTACATGATGTGGGTTGATCTTAATGCTCCTCAGCAACTTGATGGTGTTCACCCTTGGCTTGGAACAACAGGCTTTAAAGCACTTAAATTTAAACAATCAGATTATCTTAATCGTGATTTAGATACTCAACAACCAATCAAACAACGAGCAATTGATAAAATTGTCGAGCTGGGGATTACTGCTCCGTTTAGTAATGTTTATATGCTCGGACAGCTGCGCTGTTTTGGGGTGTATTTTAGCCCAGTTAACTTTTTCTTCTATGAAACGGCTGATGGCGATTTTCCCTATATGGTCGCTGAAGTGAGTAATACCCCCTGGAACGAGCGACACTATTACTTGGTTGATTTACACAAGAAAGTGAACTTTAAAAAGGCTTTCTCCGTATCACCATTTATGAATTTAGATATGGATTACCACTGGAAAGTGCGTTTAACAAAGCACAATACTATGATCCATATAGAAAATAAAAAAGATAATACGCTATTATTTACTGCCAGTTTGCGTTTACAACGCCAGTCACTCAGTCGTGCTGCGGTTACTGCGTTACTGAAACGTTTTCCTGCTATGACAATCACTGTGATGAAAGGAATTTACGTACAGGCGTTTAAACTATTTTGTAAGCGAGTGCCTTTTTTAGGTCACTCAGGCAAGAATTGATAAGCTAAAATAATGAAGGTCATGAGATGGAAAAAGTATCCAGTTTAGCTGATAACGCATCAAGTAGCTTGTTAAGTAAGCTGTATAAAAAGTTAGTCATTGGTGCGTTTGATAGCATTGAAGTCGGCGCGATTACCCTAGTTGATGGTAACGACGTTCAACACTTTGGTGATCCTCAAAGTCACTTGCAGGCTAAAGTAGTTGTTAATAATCCGGCAATGTATAAAGCATTTGCGCTCTCTGGCAGTGTCGGAGCTGGCGAAGCTTATATTTTAGGCCAGTGGGAATGTACTAACTTAACTCAGTTGATTGAAATTTTTGCCATTAATCAGGCTCAACTGGACCAATTTGAACGTAAGTTTGCGTTTATTAGTAATCTTTACAATCGAATAAACCACCGTAAAAACAAAAATTCTGAGCAAGGTTCAAAGAAAAACATTGTTGCTCATTACGATTTAGGCAATGAGTTGTATTCATCATTTTTAAGCACTGAAATGCTTTACTCAAGTGCTGTCTACCCATCAAAAGATGCTTCTCTTGAGCAAGCACAAAGCCATAAGCTTGATTTAATCTGCCAACAAGTAGATTTACAACCCGGTGAAACGGTTATTGAAATTGGCACAGGGTGGGGAGCGTTTGCCATTCATGCTGCAACACATTATGACTGCCACGTTACTACTACAACTATTTCTGATGAGCAACATGCGTTTGTGGCAGAAAAAATTACCCAGTTGGGGCTTGAAGATAAGATAACCTTATTGAAACAAGATTATCGTTTACTCGAAGGCAGTTACGATAAGCTCGTGTCAATAGAAATGATAGAAGCGGTTGGTCATGAATACCTACCCAGCTTTTTCAAAAAATGTAATGACTTACTCAAAGACAGTGGTGCAATGCTGATCCAAGCAATCACAATTGCTGATCAACGCTATCAACATTACCTGAAAAATTCTGATTTTATTCAGCAGTATATTTTCCCTGGTGGTTGTTTACCGTGTATTGATGAAATGAATAAGCAAATAAAAAATCAATCAGACATGGTGGTACACAGTATTAGCGATATCGGCGTTCATTATGCAAGAACCTTAGCTGATTGGCGCACACGGTTTATTGCAAGCTGGCCAGAAATCGACAAAGTTAAGTTCGACCAGCGTTTTTATCGATTGTGGTTATTTTACTTAGCTTACTGTGAAGGCGCATTTAGGGCGCGAGTAACCAGTACAGTGCATTTAGTTGCTCGTAAACCGCGTTTTAACCATTCAAGTGATGACATTGCGCTCAGTTATTAATTTTTTGCTGTTTCAAGGAGTGTGGTTTTTAGCATTATTCCTTGAGCAGCGCGCTATTATACCGATTTTATTAATCATCATACTAATGCTATGCCTGTCGCAGCAAAAGCAACAAGATATGCTGTTATTGTGCTATGGCTTAATGATCTCGTTAAGCTTTGAATATTTGATGGTTGAGGTTGGCTTTTTATCTTTTAGTATATCCCCTTTTCCATTGTGGTTTATATTACTTTGGTGTGCCTTACTCTTAACCATCAATACGTCAATGCAATTTTTGCATCGCACGCCTTGGTATTTAGCGATGTTGCTCTGTGCTGTTTTTGCCCCCGCAAGTTATATTGCTGGTGCACGCTTTGGGGCGTTAGAGGTTCATCCTGTAGTTTGGCAATTTTGGCTTATATATGGTTTTGCTTGGTCGCTTATGTTCAATTTTATCAGGATGATAAACACATATAGCAAAAAGTACCTGTTAGTTTCTGAACACAAATGAGCATACAGGTGTAACTATTTAACTTAGAAATTTGGAGTCCGGTAATGATAGCAAGATTAACTAAAGGGCTAATCATTTTAATTGTATTGATATGCAGCCGAAGCTTTGCAGCTGATTTTAAAGTGGTCGGTGAGGCTCGTTTTGAGTATCTATTTTGGGATGTCTATCAGGCGCAGTTAGCAACCCCATCTGGGACCTATCAGTTTGGTAATCACCCCACTAAACTGACATTGACCTATTTACGCGATTTTGCTGCAAAGGACATAATCAAAGCGACAAACGAACAATGGCAGCATTTGGGTAAAAAAGAGATTATTAGTAAATACGATGCACAGTTAGCTGCGCTTTGGCCAGATATCAAAAAAGGTGAATCGCTATCGTTCATTACGGATGAAAATGGTATTGGCACATTTTATTTTAATGGTAAAAAGTTAGGGGCTATAGAGCAAAATGGTTTTGCGGATAACTTCTTAGCTATTTGGCTTGACGCCGATACCTCTGAGCCACAAATGCGAAAACAACTAATAGGGCAATAACATGAAGCGAATTACTACATTATTTTTACTTAGTTGCACATTTTTATTAAGCAGTTGTGCTGCGCCAGATGTTGAGTATTACCAAGGAAGTCAGCCAGAATTTAATTTTAAACAATTTTTTAGTGGCAAATTGAAAGCCTACGGCGTTGTCCAAGATTATAAAGGTGAATTAACCCGTAAGATGGTTGTTGACATGAATGCGAGCTGGGATGGCAATAACGGTGTTATAGAGGAAGATTTTGTTTACGATGACGGTGAAACTCAACGTCGAGTGTGGAACATAACACTCAATGCAGACAATACTTTAACTGGCACTGCAGGTGATGTCATAGGTATCGCGAAAGGGAAAAGTAATGGCAGTGTTTTTCATTGGCAATATACCCTAAAACTACCTTATGGAGATGACACCATTGAAGTTAATTTAGATGATTGGATGTATCTGGTAACACAATCACGCTTGATTAACCGTACAGCAATTGATAAGTTTGGCATTGAGGTTGGGGAAGTAACCTTAGTTATCGAAAAAGTTGATTGATCAACAAATTACCATATTGATTTACTAAATAGTGCTTAAGTTCATTGTTGGTTAATCTTTAAATCAATATTTATTTCGGCAATTATTTAAAATTTACTCATTTTTTAAGAATTTACGTGAAAAAAGCATTTTGCTGTTGCCAATACTTAAAAAATGCATAAAGATAGGTTTTGCGAAGGCAAAATAATAACGAATAGGAATTTAACAAATGAATAAAGCTCAATTAGTTGAAAAAATCGCTACTGATGCAGAAATCTCTAAAGCAGCAGCTACACGCGCACTTGACGCATTCACTGGTGCTGTTACTTCTTCTTTAAAAGAAGGTAATTCAGTTGCACTAGTTGGTTTTGGAACTTTCTCTGTAAAAGAGCGTGCTGCACGTACTGGCCGTAATCCACAAACTGGTGCCGAAATCCAAATTTCAGCGGCAACTATCCCAAGCTTTAAAGCAGGTAAAGGTCTTAAAGATCAAGTTAATCCTTAATCAATTAGATTGGTTAAATAAAAAAGGGCTGATTAGCCCTTTTTTTGTATCTGCTCATTAATCTAAGGTTTAAGCTTTTAGTGCTTTATCACCGCGGCCAATACCTACCGCACCAGAGCGTACAACTTCAATTATGTCAGTCTCATGGCGTAAGGTATCTAAAAACGATTCAATTTTATCTGTGCTACTAACAAGCTGCAATGTGTAGCTGTTGCGACCCATGTCTAAAATAGCACCTTGGAATACATCTACCACCCGTGTTACTGCAGCTCGCTTAGCTTCATCTTGAGCGAATACTTTTACTAATAGCAGCTCACGTTCAATATGCGCCATTTCAGTTAGATCAATAATTTTTAATACATCAACTAATTTATTTACCTGTTTAGTGATTTGCTCAACCACACGGTCATCACCCATGGTAGTGATAGTAATACGTGATAAAGAATGATCGTCTGTTGTGCCAACTGTTAAACTATCAATGTTATAAGCTCGTTGTGAGAATAGGCCAACAATACGCGATAATGACCCTGGTTCATTCTCAAGTAAAATAGATAATATACGACGCATTATGCTTTCACTCCTTTACGTAACCACATTTCATCAACTGCTCCAAGCTTAATTTGCATTGGGTATACATGTTCATTTTCATCAACAAGAATATCTAAAAACACTAAACGGTCAGTGATCGACATGGCTTTATCGATTGCGGGCTGTAGTTCATCAAGAGTATTAACGCGAATACCGACATGGCCATAACTTTCAGCAAGTTTGACGAAATCAGGTAACGATTCCATATACGACGATGAGTGACGACCGCCATAGACCATATCTTGCCATTGACGCACCATACCCAGAGAGCGATTATTCAGTGACACCACTTTTACAGCCAAGTTATATTGTAAACATGTCGAAAGTTCTTGAATGTTCATTTGAATCGAACCATCACCGGTGACACACACTGATTCTTTATCCGGGAACGCAAGTTTCACTCCCATTGCCGCTGGCAGACCAAAGCCCATAGTGCCAAGACCCCCTGAGTTGATCCATTGGCGCGGGTTTTTAAACGGGTAGTACTGCGCCGCAAACATCTGATGCTGACCTACATCAGAGCTTATATAGGCATCACCATTGGTGGCTTTATAAATTGCTTCAATGACGGCCTGAGGTTTTATTTTATCGCCCGCAGTGCTGTAGCTTAAACATTTTTGTTCACGCCAGCTAATGATCTGACGCCACCAATCTTCTTGAGCACTACGATCAATTTTGATTGGACTTTTATCTATGGCTGTTTGTAATTGCTCAAGTACGGTTGATAAACAACCGACGACTGGAATGTGAGCTTTGATCGTCTTTGAAATAGAGGTTGGATCAACATCAACATGAACAATCGTCGCATTGGGACAGAATTTCTTCACGTTATTGGTTACCCTGTCATCAAATCTGGCGCCCAGAGCTAAGATCACATCGGCATTTGCCATCGCCTTATTTGCTTCAAGGCTCCCGTGCATACCTAGCATACCAACGAAATTAGGGTGAACACCGGAAATACCCCCCAATCCCATTAAGGTATTAGTTATTGGTGCATTGAGTGATTCAACCAAATGAGTCAGTTGCTCTGAAGTGTTAGAAATAATAATCCCGCCGCCTGAGTAAATGACCAGTTTTTTAGCTTCTAAAATAGCGGCAACGGCTTTGCGAATTTGCTTTGGGTGGCCTTTGGTATTTGGACTATAGGTTCTCAGCTCTGTGGTTGCTGGAAACTCAAAATCAAATTTAAGTGCAGGGTTTAACATATCTTTTGGCAGTTCTACGACCACAGGACCTGGGCGTCCAGTACTTGCAATATAAAATGCTTTAGCCAAAATTTTAGGAATATCTTTTGCGCTACGACAGTTAAAACTGTGTTTTACGATTGGCCGAGAGCAACCAACAATATCGGTTTCTTGAAATGCATCATCACCAATTAAGTTAGTCGGCACTTGACCGGATAGCACTACCATAGGGATAGAATCCATATAGGCTGTAGCGATCCCCGTTATACAGTTTGTCGCACCTGGACCTGATGTTGCTAATACTACGCCCACTTCACCTGTGGCACGTGCATAACCATCAGCCATATGGGTTGCTGCTTGCTCATGACGAACTAAAATATGCTCAACATCATCTTGCTGAAATAATGCGTCATAAAGATCTAATACTGAGCCACCGGGGTAGCCAAATATATATTTTACCTTCAATGCCTTTAATGCCTGAACAACTAGTTCGGAGCCATTATATTGTTGTGTACTCATCCTCATTCCTCTGTGTGCCAGTTACCGATTGATTATTATCATGAGTAATAATGTGCTATTGCACGCACTCCCCATTTATTTTGTGCAATTACCGTATAATTTAAATGCATAAAAAAACCCCCGCTTAGGGCGGGGGTTTTTAAAAAGCTACTTCACCTTCTAATACATCCCCGCTGGGCTTAAAACTAAGACCAGTACGAGTACAGTGACTAGGTGAAATTGATATTTCATAATGTTATTTTTCTTCTCGGTATTTGTTATGTAAATTTTAATGAGTTATTGCGCCGTAATAGCCAAATACACACTAAGTCTACTAATTCAATAGCCTTATTTTTAAAGGTTTTGCCAGCTAATGTCAACAGCCAAAACGGCAATGTTGCATTAAAATTCCAAATTAATTGTTTTTCTACTTAAAAATTGCTTTAAATCGCATTATTAGCCGTGGAAAATAAAGAAATTATGCTTTTTGATTTGTTGGGGTATTCAAGGTGTACCTATAACTGTAATGTAAGTATATAAATTATTAGCTATTATTATCTTTATGAAGTTGTTGATAGGTGATCCTGTGAAATACTCACAATTGTTATGTGCACTGACTTTGGTATTGTTAAGTCAACATAGTGTGGCAATACCACAAAATAGTAGCCCAACTGATATTGGTGTCGTTAATAAAGAGCGAATTTTATATTGGTTAGATAAACGCGGGCAGCTTGACGATAAAATAGCGAATGACAAATTATTATCTGATTATATTGGCCGTGGTGGATCAGTGCATTCACGTCGGCAACTAAACCCTCAAGTTTTAACTCAACAACGAAAAATGGCTCAGCGCTTAGCGAGTGTGTCTTCGCAGTTACCTAATTCGAAAAAAAATACCGTAAAAGTGTTGGCTATATTGGTTGATTTTCCTGACTTACCTCATGATGATAATGGCTTAGCCGCAGCTGACAGCGATATGTACTACTCAAGCTATAGTCAGCAGCATTACCAACAAATGTTATTCGCTACTGATGGTTACTCAGGACCTCAGCAGCAAACTTTGCAAACAGCATATCAATATTATCAGCAAGCCTCAGGGGAAAGCTTAGCATTTACGGGTCAAGTTTATGGCTGGGTAACAGCCGATAATGATGCGAAAAGTTATGGGGCTCGCCAAGGGGGAAATAATGATATTGATGCACCAAGTTTAGTGCATGAAGCGGTAGAAAAAGCCGTAGCCAAATTTAATATTAATTTAGCCGATTATGATTTAACAGATTTGGATGATCGTGATGGTGATGGGATCACCAATGAACCTGATGGCATTATTGACCATGTTATGATTTTCCACTCGAGTATAGGTGAGGAAGCCGGCGGTGGTATATTGGGTACTGATGCAATTTGGTCACATCGTTTTTATGTGTACGATCAAAACAATCAGCCAAGTGCGGTTGATGGCAGTAGTATTCGTTTATTTGGTTATACTATCAATCCTATCGACGCTGGTATTGGCGTGGTGGTACATGAGTTTGGTCACGACTTAGGTTTGCCTGATGAATATGATTTAACCGGCAGTGCGCTTGGTGAGCCTGTGGCATTATGGTCAGTTATGTCTGGTGGTAGTTGGGCAGGCTCACCTAGCGGTTCACAGCCGGTGATGTTCAGTCCTTATGCACTCGAATATTTACAAAACCGTTATCAAGGAAACTGGCTTAATCAAACGACGATATCGTTAGACGAAATCGATACCAATCAACAGCAAATACTTCGCCATAGTAGTGGGGTATCAACTGAATTAAACCAGTTGAAAATCACCCTGCCAACTAATTTACAGCCGTTTTATCAAGCGGTAGAAGGGCACTTGCAATATTACTCTGGCAGTGGCGATAATGTTTCACAAAGTATGACATTTACAGTTAATATACCTGCAAGTACGCAGCCTACTTATCTTGATTTAAGTGCTTATTACAGCATTGAAACGGATTATGATTATGCTCAAGTATTAGTAAACGCCCAACCTATTGCGTCGCAATATACCCAAGCGGTTAATCCATTTTATGGAGACATTGGTCCATATATAACAGGGTCTTCAAGTTCAGTAAATGACGCTCAGCAGCCGAATAATTATTTACGGCATCGTTTTGACTTATCAGCTTATGCTGGTCAAACAATCACACTTAGTTTTAACTATAAAACGGACACTTATACTCATTATTTTGGTCTAGTGGTTGATGATATGACCATTAGCCAAGGTGATACTTTCGTTTGGCAAGATAACGCAGAGCAGTCAACACAAGCACAACTTGATGGCTTTAGCCGAGTGGGGGATCACATCTATGCAAAACCACACAATTACTATTTACAGTTACGTAGTTATTTAGGAATAGATAGTGGTTTACAAGTTGAGCAGTATTCACCGGGTTTATTACTTTGGTCTGCTAATGAACAGTATACAGATAATAATACTCCTGAGCATATTGGTGAAGGGTTTATATTGGTTGTTGATGCCGATCAAAATGCCATTGCAAAAGGTAATAGCAGCGCACCTGCCAGTACTACGATTCAGTTAAGAGATGCTGCTTTTAGTCTTTATGATCAGCGCCAAGGTTTAGGCGATACGCAGTTAACAGCAATCACTGAGTTTAATGATAATAATGATTACAGTTTTGCCACGCAACCGGCCTCTGGTGTAAAAGTTTCAACGTTTGGTTTTAATTTTTCTATTGTTGAGCAAGCGATTAATAATAGCTCAATTGAATTGAATTTAGGCTATACACCACAGTCTGGGATCAATGTAATTACTAATGATCTCGAAGCGAGTTTTGAAATTAAAGGAATGGCGTTGACCCCAACCGATAGTTTTAACTGGCAGTTTGGGGATGGCCAAAGCAGTGATGAATTGAATCCAAGTCATACATTTGCCGATTATGGTAGTTACACTGTGGGTTTTACTCGTACTAATGAACAAGGGCAGCAGTTTCAAGAATCGATGACTTTTGTGCTTACTGCGCCGCTATCAATTTCCAGTGTGGATACCAATATAGAGAAAGGCAATGTAACTGCAAAAGTCACTGTATCAGGTGGTCAAGCACCTTATGACTATGCATGGCAATTAGGTGATGGCTCAACTGCGAAAGGGCAGAGCATTAACCACCGCTATGAATACAGTGGCGATTATACCTTGAGCGTTATTGTAACTGATGCAAATGGCGCTATGCAGTCTTTTGCAACCCAAGTGTCGGCAGATGTATTACTTACAACACAGGCCAGTTACAGTGCAAAAGATTTGCTGGTTAATTTTAACAGTGATACCAAAGGCGGGTTTAATAATTACACTTACAGCTGGGATTTTGGAGATGGCAATGCTGTAAGCCAACAGGCTAATCCTACACACACTTATAGCCAAGCGGGAAGTTATACAGTGACACTGATCGTGACTGATACCTCTGAAAATGGCATAAAAAACACCTTACCTGCTAGCAAGCTTACTGTAACAGTGCAAAAACAAGTTGCCAGTTCAGGCTCCAGCGGTGGAAGTCTATTTTGGTTATTGTTACTGCTACCGCTCAGTTTTCGAACAAAGAGGCAAGCATAAACTAAGTGACAAAAAAGCCAGTAAATACTGGCTTTTATTATAATGCTAATAATCTAGATTTGGTTTATAAACGGTCGATAACAGCTTGTGTGAAGTCAGTAGTACCGTGACTGCCACCTAAATCGCGAGTGGTACGATCACCCGATTTAATTACGTCAGCTACAGCACTGCGAATACGCTCTGCAGTTTCGCCCATTTCTAAATGCTCTAACATTTGAATAGATGCCAAAATAACAGAGGTTGGATTTGCTAAGTTTTTACCAGCAATATCAGGTGCGCTGCCATGAACTGCTTCAAAGATTGCTGCATCTTCACCGATGTTAGCGCCAGGTGCCATACCTAAGCCGCCTACTAGACCAGCACATAGATCAGATAAAATATCACCAAACAGGTTTGTCGTAACGATAACGTCAAACTCTTCAGGGCTCATTACCAGTTTCATACAGGTTGCATCAACAATCATTTCAGTTGATTCAATTTCAGGATAACGTTCCGCAACTTCACGAGCTACTTTTAAGAATAAACCTGAAGTTGATTTTAAGATGTTAGCTTTGTGAACCGCTGTCACTTTTTTACGGCCTTCACGCACGGCTAGTTCGTAGGCAAAAGTAACAATTTTTTCAGCACCTTCACGGGTGATCATAGACATTGCTTGTGCTTCGTTGCCATCTTCTGATGTCACTTGGCCTAAACCTGAATACATACCTTGCGTATTTTCACGTACCGTGATGATATCAATGTCTTCATAACGAGCTTTGGTGCCAACAAATGATTTTACTGGGCGCACATTGGCGTATAAACCAAACTGCTTTCGTAATGTTACATTGATTGAAGTAAAACCTTCACCAACAGGAGTTGTTAGTGGGCCTTTAAGAGTGATTTTATTACGCGCAATAGTATCAATGGTATCTTGTGGTAATAATTCACCGGTTTTTTCTAAGGCAGCAAGACCTGCATCAACGAATTCATAATCAAAATCGCACCCTGCGGCTGTTAAGATCTCAAGGGCTGAATCAATAATACTCGGACCGATGCCGTCGCCTTTGATCACTGTGATGGTTTGTTTGGCCATGAACTTTTCCTATTACGAGTTAGAAATGCACGTAAATGTGACGCATTATTAAACTGCGATAACTTGTTAGATTATTTACGTGAATGAGTTTGAAAATACAAGCGGCTTTTATAGCAATTTATTCAACTTTTTGCCAGTAAAACCCACGAAAACGCACTAAATTAGTCACTATGTCTAATAAATATTCATACGCTATTGCTTAAACCTAGGCTTGGAAGCTGCGCATAAAAATCCTCGCTGGACTGCCAATCTAAGCGTTTTAATACTTGGTCAAAAGTGTGTGTTTGCCAACTACTTTGTATTGCGTTGGGTTGATATACCTTAATAACGACGAGTTTTATTGCAACCCATAATTGTGCTTCTGCAGATAAGTGTTGTTTTTTTTGCTGCTCAGCATCTAAAAGCGCTTGTGTCCATGGGTTGTCACCAAGCAATTCAAGTAAATAAGCCGATAAATGCCCACTGTCATGAACCGTGACACCAAATAGCCACGCAAAGGGCATACTTACATCACTTTTAGGTGAGTGTTCATACACTGTCTTACGGCTAATTGTGGTGCTACAGTATTCAATCAAATAATTAACGTAACCATAAATAGGCAGAGCTAGGTGCTCGAACTGGTTGTGTTGATCACGACTTACCAGTTGGTTTAATAAACTTATTATTGCCTGTAAACGTAATTGTATATGTTGCATTAATGGATGCGCTTGGTGGCTTACTAATTGCTCAAAGAGCACCCGTTGAATGATTGCTGGCGCATTATATAAGCCGACCATTGATAAACAATGGCGTAAATCTTTGCCTGCTAGCTGCTCTTTATTATAAGGCTTCACTGCTTCACGAAGTAACTCTATTGTCGCTGGATGATTGTTGAGTAATTTAGCAAGGGCACTGTATGAGTATTCCTTTTGTATTTTAACTTGGCTTATCAACATTAGTAACTGTTGTTTTTCAACGTTTACAATTTCAATAGCGGGAGCTATGTGTTCATTGAACCATACGCTAAACAATAATCGCTTGTCTTTACTTGGGCGTTGTTTTGAATGCGATTCTAGCTTTGCCTTAACACTATACCATTTGGTTTTTTGCTGCTCATGCAACGCAATTAATAAATCCCGTTGCTGGTGGTTTTTACCAATATACGTAAGCTGCTGATCGCTATAATTAACTAAAGAGCCTGGCAGGTAAGGGCCAAAATGACCGATTAATGCTTTTAATGCTTGTTGGGCAAACAGGTTGGGAGTACGGATATAAATATCAGCCACTGCTTTATAGATGTCGATATGATCATTTTGGGTACGATAAGTAATGTTCATCGCAATAATATTTGCTAACGCAACTAACGTCGTTGGTCCATCATAGATCATGATTTTTGGCGTGCTTAGCAAGGCCTGCTTATACTTATTTAAGCGCGCTAAAATACCCGCAATATGATCAGTGGCAATGTTAGCTGATTGCAGTAACTTAACTGCTAGCTGATGACGCGACTGCCATTGCTTTTTTTCTTGTTGGGTAAGAGGTTGGCGCAGGGCCAACTTATTGGTTTGTGTTTGCACACATAAATAGTTAGTTAAACACACACAAATAAGCAATTGGCTGATTTTACTGTCGTAACTTAAACTGCGACAAAATGCGGCGACAATGACACATTGATTGACTACTAAGTTGGTTGTATAACCTTGTGTTTCTGCATATAGAGTAAGTTGGGCTTGCATTGCATTTGGATGTGAATCATAGAGTTTATAATATTGCTCAGCCAGTTGTGTTAACAGCGGATAAATTTGTGGCCACTGACTTCTATTATGATAAAACCTTAATAATTTGTCAGTCTTTTCAAATAGGCTGGCAAGATCTTGTGCGCAGAGTTCATCCATAAATAATCAATTACCCGCGTTGCTCAAATGCATCAAATGCACTTGGTCCCCACAAAATCAATTCGCCATTTTTAAACAGTAAACCAGTACACTCATCCATAGTCGTGATCCCATCTGATTTGATATGTTGAGTACGGTAAAAAATAATTTGCCATACCTCTTCGTTATCACGTTTAGCGAATGTTAGATCTGGACTGCCTAAATACTCTAATACAGTGTTTAAGTTAGTCGGTGTTTCGATACTTAATTTAGCGATATAACGTTTATTGAACGCTTCTCGGTCCTGCCATATCATCGCTTGCGGATCATCTTTATAAAAAGTAATGACCAAAGTAGCGATTAAGGCATATACACCTAAACCTAATATGAGATAGCGAAAAAACTTCTTAAACATTGTGCACTCTTACGCTGAGACTTAAATTCAGTATACGCATAGTTCAAATTCAGTGCTACGTGAATGCGATTAATTGAGTCTTAACTGCTTTAAACTAAAGCCTAAGTTAATATCTGTACGTAAACCAACCAAATGTTTCGAGGTAATATAGTCAGCCATTCCTGTTGCTAACTTTTTACGTACTGCTGCAGAGAGCGTTTCATCCTCTATTGCGAATGTTATATCTGCGTGCTTACTAATAATCTCTTGTGCTGTTTTAGTACCAATTCCCTTAATACCAGGGATATCATTAGTTTTATCACCAGCCATTGCCCAAAAATCAATTAATCGAGCTTGCTCAACACCAAAACGTTGTACGATAGAGTGATGATCTAAATATTCTTTTTTAAAATAATCATACACATTAATATAATTATTTAAGCTAGGTAGAAACCCTTTATCAGTGGAAACAATTGTACAATACAACTGATTTTGCGCCATTTTATGGGCTAACGTGGCGATAATATCATCAGCTTCATCATTTACTGGGGCAAACACCACAATACCCGTTTGCTCAATTGCCTGTTTAAATTTATCTAATGAATTTTTCAGAGTTTCAGGCATGGGGGCACGGCTGCTTTTATATTGAGCGTAATAATGATAACGCCAGCTTTTATCACCATCAAATACAGCAATAGCATGTGTTGCTTGGGTGATCTTTATAAGTTTTTCACAAGCGTGAGCTACCCGCGCGCAGCAGGTATTTATCATTTGCTCATCACTGCCTTTATTTTGATTACTATCAACTGCATAAATGCGCCTAATTAAATTAAGCGCATCGATTAAAAGTAACTGACCTGACACGAATACATTAACCCTTATGCTTTGACTTCATAACATGGAACATATTGACTGCCTGGGAGTTTCATTCTTCCTTGCTCAACAAATGCTTGCAGCAGTTTATCCATGGCGTTCATTAAAGTCGGCTCACCGCTGATGATAAACCGGCCATGTTGTTTAATGGCTTGAATGCCTTCGTCTTTGACATTACCAGCAACAATACCAGAAAATGCACGGCGTAAATTAGCGGCTAGTAATTGCTTTTCTTGGTCTAAATGTAAATCAAGCCCAGCCATATTGGCATGAGTTGGCGCGAAAGGTTGCTGAAATTCATTTTCAATTTTTAACGTCCAGTTGAAGTAATATGCATCGCCCTGACTCTTGCGGTAATCACGCACATTTGCCATTGCAGATTTGAGTTTGATCCCAACTAATTCTGGGTTATCAATAATAACTTCAAATTTATCAAGCGCCTCTTTACCTAACGTCATTTCAATGAACTGGCATAATTCGCTAAAGTAATTTTCACTTTCTTTCGGCCCAGTTAAAATAACCGGTAACGACTGTTTGGCATTATCAGGGTGAAGTAAAATGCCAAGTAAATACAATAACTCTTCGGCAGTGCCAGCGCCGCCAGGAAAAATAATTATAGCGTGGGCGGTGCGTACAAAGGCTTCAAGGCGTTTTTCAATGTCTGGTAAAATAACTAGTTCATTGACGATCGGATTTGGTGGCTCTGCGGCAATAATACTAGGCTCTGTTAAACCTAAATAACGGTTGTTGGTGTTGCGCTGTTTTGCATGTCCAATGGTTGCGCCTTTCATCGGGCCTTTCATGGCACCGGGGCCACAGCCAGTACAAATATTTAAGCCTCGTAAACCAAGCTCGTAGCCTACTTGTTTAGTGTATTTATATTCGTTTTCATTAATTGAATGACCACCCCAGCAGACAATCATACTTGGATCGCTATTTACGCGAAGCGCTGCGGCATTACGCAACATATCAAAAACCATATGTGTAATGGCTTTTTGTTCGGTTAAATCTTTTTCGTATTTTTGACAAATAAATAAAATATCACGTATAACTGAGAAAATATGTTCATGAATTCCGGTGATTATTTCACCATCAACAAAAGCGGTAGTCGGAGGGTTCAGTAGCTCAATTTTTATGCCTCGCTCACGGCTTAGTAAGCGAATATCAAAATCTTGATATTTATTGTAAATCTCTGAGCTTGAGTCAGTATGACTGCCAACATTAAGAACAGCTAGCGCACAGTTTCTAAATAACTTATAGCGTTCACTGTTAGACGATTGTTCTAATAAATCAACTTCGAGCTGCGACAGTAAATCTAACACACCTGTCGGGTTTAACTGTATTAACATAGGCGTTCTCCTTGCTATAAAAAGCACTGGGTCGGTCGTAGTTATTCATTGATACACAAGCGATCACGACCGGTATTTTTTGCTTTGTAGAGGGCATCATCGGCGCGGTCAAAAGCGCCCAATGGGGTATCACCTTTTTTAAACTGAGTGGCACCGATAGAAACCGTTATCTCTACTTGTTTATCTCTGAACTTGAACGGAATTCCTTTCACCGCTCTTCTTAGTTTTTCAAGGGGTCTTTTAGCATGCTCTAAGGGCATACCTGGCATTAATAAAACGAATTCTTCACCGCCGTAGCGAGCAATGAAATCAGATTTTCGGATTGACATTTGCAATGCTTTAGCAATCACTTGTAACGTTTTATCTCCAGCGCTGTGACCGTATTTGTCGTTGATAGACTTAAAGTGATCAACATCAATCACCACTAAGGTGACATCTGATTCTTGTACTGCAAACAAATGAAACTCGTGATGAAAACGTTCGTCAAATGCAGCTCGATTTGGCAGTTTTGTAAGTCCATCAAGCAAACTTTTAAAACGTTGCTCATGCAGGCGTTTTTTGTATTTAGATAATTTTGTTTCGAGGCTGCCAATACGTTGATTTATTTCTTGGAAACTGCTTAATAGCATTTCACGGTCTTGCTGTTCAAGGCGCTCTTTTTCAATTAAGTCTTCGCTTAACGATTTTAATTCGTTATCAACTAAGGCTTTTAATGATGAGATTGAAGTGGCATTTTGGGTTTGTGCCGTCAGATTATTAATTTTACCTTCAATGCGCTTATTTAATGCTGTAAATTCAGCTCCCATTGCTTCTGAATGTTTACTTGTAGAGACAATCGAGTGATGTAATTCTTCGAGCGTTTGGTTCAATGACACTAAAAAACTTTGTGCTGATTGTCGCTCTTTACTGATATTACTGGCAATGATGCGAATAATATCGATTGCTGAGGTCAATAAATCATCAACTGAATCTGTTTCAGAGATATTATTTTTGATAGTTTTTACTTGATCTGCGGATTCATCTTCAAACACTAGATCATTAGCTAAATTTAATAACTCTTTTGCTAAACTGGGTTGTACAGCACTTTGTTGACCATCTGCAACAGTTAGTTTTACTTGTAATGCTTGATGATAAATAGTCACTAAACGATTAAGTAGCGGAATAAAATCCCGTGTCGATTGCACATTATTCAGTTCATGGTCTAGTAAATGACGCAACGTTCGGCGTGCATCATCCGGTAACCCTTTGGTTTTTTGTAGTAACTTGCCAGCATCGAGCACACTGTTATGAAGTTCACGCTGATGTGTAGCCTGTTGTGCTTCTTGGTTTTTTAGTAGTGTGAGAATCTCGTCTATGAGTGGCGCGAATAACTCAAAATCCACCCCTTTAGCCAGTGCACTACGAAACTTAGCTAAGCGATTATCAAGTTCAATATCCATCCCTTTACAGCTTAACGATAACTTAGCTGCAAAGTGTGTCAATGTGTCTACCTGATGTTTACGTGCATGTTCAACGACCATGCGAGTATCAATGGCTTGTTTAAGTTTTTTGTTTAAAACTTCGAGCTGTTGTGACACTAATAGTTACCGCCATTGATTAAATCTTTCATTGCTGTAAGTTTACAACAAAAATCGCACAAATGTAGTCAGTAAGTCAAAAACTTAGCATTTGTTGATGATTTTTATTCATTGAACCTATCTGCACGTGTATTTATCGCTTTTAATTCACATTTTCTATCATCATTGTTACGCTCAGGCACAATAAAATTAGTTGATATATGAATTAAGAGCCGCAATGAAAAAGTTTTTAGCATTATCGGTATTAGCCGCATTATCTCACTCGGCATGGGCCGATGTTAATTATTCGCTCGCTGTTACTCAACCTGAACATCATTTAGGCAACGTTAGCGTAGAATTCCCACAAACGGCACAAGCACATTTAGATGTAAAGTTGCCAGCTTGGCGAACAGGCCGTTACGAAATTTTGAACCTTGCAAACGGTGTGCGTTTTTTCGAAGCAACAGGTGAGAATGGCAAAGCATTAAGATGGGAAAAAATTGATGCTAGTACATGGCGAGTACATTTAGATAAACCAACGGAAGTTAAAATTGATTATCAAGTGTATGCCAATGAGTTAGGTAAACGCGCACGTCATATCGATGATAGTCACGCATTTATAGATGCATCAGGCTTTTTTATGTTTAGTGAATCATTTCGCCAAGAGCCAGTAACGGTCAAGCTAGATGTGCCGAAAGCATGGCGCTCAATATCAGGTATGGATAGTGCGGGCTCAAAGCATAGTTTTAAAGCCGCAGATTACGATGTATTAATTGATTCGCCGATCGAAACGGGTATTAATCAACACCACACCTTTGCAGTTGATGGCCGCGATTATGAATTAGTGATTTGGGGAGAGGGCAACTATGATGTTGAGCAAATGCTTATCGATCTGAAAAAATTAGTCGCTACTGGTAATATTATTTGGGATGCTTACCCGTATCAACGTTATGTATTTATGGTACATGCAACCTCAGGAGCAGGTGGCGCCACCGAGCATTTAAACTCAACGATTATCCAACGTCCGCGAGATCGTTTTGGTTCACGTGAAGATTACCTTGCTTTTATTAGCACCGCGGCACATGAATTTATCCATACTTGGAATGTAAAAGCATATAGACCTGAAGGTTTAGTTCCTTACGATTACACGCATATTAATTACGATAAACTATTATGGATAGCTGAAGGCTCAACCAGTTATTTTGAAGATCATTTAATGGTGCGGTCAGGGATTGCCACGACTGATGAATTTTTAAACGTGTTAACGAAAACCGTCAACCGTCATTTATTATCGCCAGGGCGCGAAGTACAAAGTGCCAGCGAAACCAGTTTTGATAAATGGATAAATCAAGGTGGTGACCATGCACGTAACTACAGTACTAATATTTACTCCGAAGGCTCATTGATTTCGATGGCTCTTGATATTGATTTACTTGAGAACAGCCAAGGTAAGCAAAGCTACCGTGATGTTCATCGTGCACTTTACAATCAATATAAAATGCCGCATGGCTTCACTGTTAAAGACGTGAAAACTATTTTAAAACAGTTAACGGGCCGCGATTACAGCCAGTGGTGGGCAAATAATGTTGATGCACCAGCAGATATTGATTTTGACGCACTGTTTAAAAAAGTAGGCTTAATGTTAGAGCGTCCAAAAGATGCAAAAGCCGTTGCCAGTGTTGATGCGATGGCAAAAAATACTGGTGAGTTATTAACTTTAACTCATGTGCGTCGCGATGGCGCTGCATGGCAAGCGGGTTTGACCAGCGATGACAAAATTGTGGCAATTAACAAAAAGCATGTTGGTAAAGATTTAAAATCAAGCTTAGAAACATTTAAAGCAGGGGATAAAGTAACCATTGATTTTATCCGCCGTGATGCACTGCAAAGCACCACGATAACGCTAGCACAAAGCTTTGATAAAGATAAAAAGCTGGTTGCTGACAAACAGGCAACTGCACAGCAAATGGCATTATTTAAAGCATGGATGGGTGTAGAACACCCAAACCTCGCTAAAAAATAAATACTATTTAATGATTCTAGGTTATGAGTAAAAAGGAGCTGCGGCTCCTTTTTTGCATTTAGGAGTAGTGGGTAAAGCACGCTTAGTCTTTTTGATAAATGCCGCCGTTGCAAAGTGATTATTTACCGCGCTACTGAGTTGCTGACCTTTACGGGCTAAAAACGATTTTTTTACGCGGGCATTGCTACGCGACTTTATATCACTTACTTGCTCACAATCTTGAGAGACTGGATACGGCAGTAATGAATAGCCTGTTACTTGAGTTTCCCATATATGTTGTAGGTCACAATCAATAGGGCGGGCAAATGTCTTAGTAGCTGCTAATAATTGTTTCGCACCTTGATAACTGATTGCAGAAGCACAACATCCTGTCATCAACTTTTTATGGATCACTAATTTTTGCTCAAACTGCAACGGCACTTGATAGGCGATTTTGCGAGTACGGTTTTGATAAGCTGAGAGTTTTATCAGTTGCCAAGTGAGCGGTAATTGTTCAATATTTTTAATTGCACTATTAATACTCGTATCTAAGATAAAGTCATCTTCGAGCACAATTGCGTAATCAAGTTTTCTATCGACAATGGTTTGCCATGCTTTGCGATGGCTCAAGTAACAGCCAATCTGCCCAGCACTGAGCGGGTAATGGTATTTTTGTTTGTTGAGGCTAGGACTGTAATTAATTTCTTTTTGCGCTTGTGAAAGCATGGCGCCATCAATTGCATCTATACGCTCAAAACTTAGCCCATGTGCAGCTAATTGTCGCTGGCTGTTTGCTAATCGCTCCGTTGAACGAGCGAGGTTGATCAAAAAAATAGCAGTCATAATTAGGCCGTGCATTATTAATAATATTTAAATCCTAGCTATTGAAAATGACCAAATGATTGCATCGTTGTGTTGTTTTTATTGCCAATAGAGCTCGAAGAAGTATTTGTTTTCAGTATTTTGTTACACAATAGTGCAGCTATTTTGTCGCAGAAATATTGACCTTGCTAAGGCTGCACGCGTAACCTGTTATAGAAACAATAAAAAGGATAAAAAAATGCGTTTAAAACCACTCATAGCATCACTTGCTATTGTAGTATCGGGCACAACATTTGCTGATGAAGGCATGTGGCAACCACACCAACTTCCTGATCTAGAATCAATTCTAAAAGCCAAAGGACTAGAAATTGACGCAAAATCGATTTCTAAATTAACCGAGTTCCCAATGAATGCTGTGATAAGCCTTGGTGGCTGTACCGCATCCTTCGTATCGCCAAAAGGGCTGGTGGTTACCAATCATCACTGTGCTTATGGTTCGATTCAATATAACTCAACACCAGAGAACAATATTTTAGAAAACGGTTTTTTAGCAACAACACCGGCTGAAGACTTACCAGCGGCACCCGGCTCTAGAGTGTATGTAACTGAAACAGTTACCGATGTGACCAAAAAAGTAATAAAAGGCACTGAAAAACTCAGCGCAAAAGCGCGCTACGACGCGCTAGAAAAAAATGAAAAAGCGTTAGTGTCAGCATGTGAAGCTGACGACAATTATCGCTGTAATGTGTATTCATTCCACGGTGGTTTAGAGTTTTATTTGATCAAATCACTAGAAATTAAAGATGTACGCTTAGCATATGCGCCTGCTATGGGCGTAGGTAAGTATGGTGGCGATATCGATAACTGGATGTGGCCGCGCCATACCGGCGACTTTTCATTTTATCGTGCATATGTAGGTAAAGACGGCAAACCGGCTGAATTTAGCGAAGACAATGTACCTTATGTGCCTGATTCATATCTAAGTGTCAGCGCCAAAGGGGTCCAAGATGGCGACTTTGTTATGGTAGCAGGCTATCCTGGGCGCACTAACCGTTACCGCATTGCTGCTGAAGTTGATTATGTATTTAATACCAGCTATCCAAAATCACGCGAGCATAATTCAAAATATGTCGCTTTGATTGAAGAAAATTCAGAAGATGGCAGCAAAGCGCGCATCGCCTACGAAAGTACTATAGCGGGCTACAATAACTATATTAAAAACTACGGTTCAATGATCGAAAGCTTTAATAAAGGCACGATGTATGAACGTAAAAAGCAATTTGAACAAGATCTAACCGCGTGGATAAACAGTGACCGTAAGCGTAAAAAACAATACGGTAAAGTGTTAAATGAATTGTCGGCGTTAGTCGCTCAATCGCAACAGCACAATGAGCGTGATCGTATGCTTGGCTATGTGCACCGCTCACAAATGATCAGTACCGCACGTAGCTTATATCGCCTAGCTTATGAGCAACAAAAACCTGATAGCGAACGTGAATCTGGCTATCAAGAACGCGATTTACCACGCTTTGAAGCCGGTTTAAAGCGCATGAGCAGACGTTTTGATGCAACAGTTGATAAAGCCATTTTATTACATTTTTTAGAGCTGTATGCCGCGTTACCTAAAGAAGAGCGTTTTGCAGAAGTAGATAAAGTTTTTGAATTAGAAAATGGCTTTGATGCAGTAAAACACAGTGCATTGCTTTCGAAAATGTATGCTAATTCAACACTTAATAATGAAGAGGTGCGCATTGCATTATCTCAGCAATCATTTGCTGAACTTGAACAAAATCAAGACCCATTCATTCAATATGCGAAGGCCATCTTTGCCGTAATGAAAGCTGAAGAAGACAAAGATAAAGCACTTGCAGGTAAACTACAAGCGGCGCGTCCACAGCTAATGAGTGCCATCATAGCGTTTAATGAAGCACAAAATAAACCTGTGTATGCAGATGCGAATAGCACATTACGTGTAACGTATGGCACTGTTGGAGGCTATTCACCGCAAGACGGTTTGATAGCAACACCGTTTACATCACTTGAAGGGCTACTTGCAAAAAACACCGATGTTGATCCATTTAACGCGCCTGAAAAACTGCAACAGCAAATCAAGGCTAAAATATTTGGTGATTACACCGGTGGCATGAATACCGTACCAGTTAACTTTTTATCAAACGTAGACACGACTGGAGGTAACTCAGGTTCACCAACACTTAACGGTAAAGCCGAACTGGTAGGCTTACTGTTTGATGGTGTGTACGAAAGTATTATTGGCGATTGGGATTATAACCCAGCACTTAATCGTTCAATCCACGTTGATTCACGTTACATGCTGTGGGTGATGGATAAAGTAGATAACGCACAAAACCTATTAGACGAAATGAAAATCGTAAAATAAGTAATGAGTAAAATAGTAGGGCGCTTACCATAACGGTAAGCGCCTTTTTTAATAAGTATAATTTGTAATGACTTATGTCTACTTTTTGCTATGAGCGGAAGTTGATTTGCCGAAGCCGAACTGGCAATAAAGCACAAACAAAGCAAGTACTTACTTTATAAATGAGCTCAGAACACCGTATAGGGTAGCAATATCAATTGGTTTTGCTATATGTGCATCAAATCCTTGGCTTAAATAATCAGCAACGTCATCAATCATTACATTTGCGGTTAGTGCAATTATCGGTATATGCTTATTGAAATTAATGATATTTTTCATTGCTTCAACACCATCCATTTCAGGCATTTGTATATCCATAAGTATCAAATCAAAGTCCTTTTCTTTAGCTGCTTCTACTGCCTGTTTACCGTTATCTACAATAGTTAATGATGCATTAGTGCCTTCGAGCATTGACTGAATGACAATTTGATTGATTTCGTTATCCTCAGCAATTAGTATTTTCTTTCCCCTCAACGGCGGCGGAGTCATAGATTTTTGTACGAAAGAGCTGACACTCTTATTGGTTATAGTTAATGGTAATATGACTCTTATAGTGGTGCCTCTACCCACATTGCTTTTTACATCGATAGTGCCTCTCATCATAAGAATAAGACTGAGGGTAATCGACATACCCAGCCCAGTTCCACCAAATTTACGTGTTGTTGAGTTGTCTGCCTGTGAAAAACGATCAAATATACGAGCTTGAGCTTCCTCACTCATTCCAACTCCTGTATCAGCCACTTCAAGACTAATAGCCTGCTTTTCTTGGTAAAGAGTTTCGCTCAAGTGAATGTTTACGCTACCCTTTTCAGTAAACTTAACAGCATTCGACACAAGATTGAGTAATATTTGCTTAACACGGACAATGTCTCCTAACCAGTGATCATTAAAATTTTCATCAATATTACTGACAAGTTTAATACCCTTATTACTGACTATGCTGTCCACTTCAAATTTCACAGATTTAATTATATCGCTAATCGAGAAAGGCTCTTGCTCTAGGCTTAGTTTATTGCTCTCTATCTTTGAGTAATCCAAAATATCGTTGATAATGGTTAACAGCGATTTAGAAGACGATACTGCATTTTTAAGCATTACTTTGGACTTGGCATCGAGATACTCAGTATTGACCATCTGCAGTCCGCCTAAAATTGCATTCATGGGCGTACGTATCTCATGGCTCATATTTGACAAAAATTCACTTTTCGTTTGGGTTGCCTGCTCAGCTTTTTGCTTAGCTACTTCTAGCTCATTTATCGCATTTATTTTATCTGTAATGTCGTAATTTACACCGATGACTTTTAGAGCGTTGCCATCATTATCTCTAATAACTTCTGCGCTAGCTTTGATTGTTCTTACCTGCCCGTTTGGATGTACTACTCTAAACTCTGGATTAAAAGCACCTAAACCTGATACGGCATCCTCTAATTGTTTGTTAGACTCTTCCATATCATCAGGGTGAAGACTATGAGTCCAAGCTTCATAAGCACCAGAAAAACAATTCTCTGTAATGCCATACAGCTTGTACATCCATTCATCCCAGATTAATTCTCCCGAAATGACATCCCACTCCCACACACCAATTTGAGCTGAGTCATTTGCCAATTTCATTCTCAGAGAACTGGTTTCAGCTTGGTTTTTTGCTATTTGTAATTCGGTTTCTATCTGTTTCTGATGGGAAGTATCTTGGATGACAGAGCAAATCAGCTCATCGCCATTTGCACTCTTAATTATAACGCCCGACAATTGTACGGGGTATTCATAACCCTTTTTATGAATATATTCTTTATAGTAAGGTCCGTAACGGCCTGTTTCTGAGAGGGATTTTAGTTGTTCTTTTTCTTGTTCTTCGTACTTTTTTGGTGTCAACTTCCAATAGTCCATTTGATTTAGTTCGTCTTTGTCATAACCACTAAAACGACTCAGTTCCTTGTTAACATACTCAAATAAACCATTATCTAACCTATTAATTGCAATGCCTACCGGCGCTAAGCTAAAAAACTGTTCAAATTTTTCTTTTTCCTCATTGAAAGCGTAGCTAATTCGTTCTATGTCTGTTGAAGCACTATGCAATTTGTTTTGCGTCTCAACTAATTCACTAATATCTCTACCTATGGCTAAAATAAAAGCATCACCATCCACATTTAATACAGTCAGAGATACAAGGCATGGAAAAGATGAGCCGTCTAATCGAGAGTGAACCCACTGAAACAGCTGTGGCCCTTTAGTCAGAGTATTTTCAATGTGTTCTGCGGCTATTTCCTCTGAACGTCTGCCACATGGTTGATACTCAGGTGAGATATCAGAAGGCTTTAAATTAATAAAGTTGTCTTTACTTTCCACGCCGTGCATATTGATTGCAGCTTGGTTACATTCTGTGAATTTACCAGATTTCAGGTCGATTATTGATAGTGCGTCCCCAGATACTTCAAACAACTTCTTATACTTTATATTTTCAGCTCTAGCGTTTGCAAGCTGAACTTTAAGCTGGTCAATCTCCGCTTCGAGATCGTTTGTGGGATTACTCATAAGAACTCACTGTTAATTGTGTTTTTTCTTTTCCTATATATAACAATAGCTATAGTCCATTTTTTGTAAAAACAGAAGTTTTAAATAGAGAGTATTGAGTGGCTATTTCCTTATAGTACCGTTTGACGAGAATCAATATTTTTTCAAATAGCTACAAACTACGAGAAGATAATTATAGTTGGCTGTAATGATAAGTGAAAAATACAACAGATTATTGTTCTTTTTATTTTTTATAGTGAATGAGTCCAGAGGACGCTCTGGAGTTAAGAAACGTTCAATCAGTCTACGCACGCTTCACAGCCTTAGCAGACTAAACCATAATAAACAGCTATGTCCACTTTCTTAAGAAAAGCAGGTGTTCGTTTAAGGTGGAACGAACTAACATAATTCGCTCTTAGCAGAATTTAACTTAAATCTAATTACTTCAACATCCTTTAATATATTTCATGTGCACTTTGTGAGCGATAAATGCTAGCTTAAGGGTAACCCTATTGAAGGAAATAATTATGAAACTTGAGTCTTTAGCGCTGCATCACGGTTATGAATCTGAACCTACAACTAAATCGGCGGCGGTGCCGATTTATAATACCTCATCGTATACGTTTGATAATACTCAACATGGTGCTGATTTATTTGATTTAAAAGTACCTGGGAATATTTATACCCGCATTATGAATCCGACCAATGCGGTGCTTGAACAGCGTATTGCGGCCATGGAAGGGGGCATTGGTGCGCTTGCTGTGGCCTCTGGTATGGCGGCCATCACTTACGCAATTCAATGTTTGTGTGAAGTGGGCACTAATATTGTCAGTACCAGCCAAGTGTATGGTGGTACTTATAACTTATTTGCCCATAGTCTACCTCGCCAAGGTATTGAAGCGCGGATGATTAAAGCGGATGACTTTGCCGGTTTTGAAAACGCGATTGATGAGAATACCCGCGCGGTTTTTTGTGAGTCGATTGGTAACCCTGCAGGGAATATTGTTGATATCGCTCGATTAGCTAAAATAGCCCATAGCAAAGGCGTGCCGCTGATTGTAGATAACACAGTGGCAACGCCCTATTTATGCCGGCCATTTGAGTTGGGTGCCGATATTGTGGTGCATTCGCTTACTAAATATATTAACGGTCATGGTACTGCTATAGGCGGCATGATTGTTGATTCGGGTAAGTTTGACTGGAAAGCCAATGCCACTCGTTTTGCGATGATGAATGAGCCTGATCCGTCGTATCATAATGTGGTTTATACCGATGCTTTTGCTGAAGCGGCGTTTATTGGTCGCTGCCGCGTTGTTCCACTTAGAAATACCGGTGCGGCACTTGCGCCTAAAAACGCCTCTGACATTTTAATTGGTCTTGAAACTTTAGGGCTAAGAATGCAGCGCCACTGTGAAAACGCGCAACAGCTTGCTGAATACCTAGATAATCACCCTAAGGTGCTTTGGGTTAATTACGCGGGGTTAGCGTCAAGTCCCTATAACGCAATGAGTAAAACAACCACTAGTGGCAAAGCGTCTGGTATTTTAAGCTTTGGGATAGCGGGTGGCCTTGAAGCTGGCACTCGCTTTATTGATGCACTCAATATGATTTTACGTTTAGTAAATATTGGTGATGCAAAGTCATTGGCTTGCCACCCAGCATCAACCACGCATCGACAATTAAATGATGAAGAATTGGCGAACGCAGGGGTTAGCCGCGATTTAATTCGTTTATCAGTGGGTATTGAAAACATCGACGATATCATTGCTGATGTAAGCCAAGCGCTCGATAAAGCTTAGTAATGTTAGCTACAGGGGTAAAGCGTGATCCACATTAATGTTTAAACATGCATTTTATGTTTTGCTTGTAAGGTAGGTTTTATTTATGACCTACCGCACAAATCTACGTTTATATTCGTATGTTGATTTAAATAAAATGGAGTGCCAGTACATGAAACTATTAATTTTTTTAGGTTCAGTTCGAAAAAGTTCGCCACCTAAGCCGGCACGTCTCGGTGAAAGAGTTGCCAAGGCATGCCAACGCTGTTTGCTTGAGCAATACAATGATCACGATATTGAACTGATAGATCCGCTAGACTATGAGCTGGACCCTATATTCAAACCGCACTTTGCTTATTCACAAGCCGAGGTGCCTAAAAAACTCGATGACCTAGCGGAAAAAATTAAAGCCTGTGATGGTTTTATTATGGTCAGCCCTGAGTACAATCATTCAATGAGTCCAGCATTGGCTAATCTATTAAACCATTTTGGTAGCTCTTTATTTGCTTACAAACCCAGCGTTATTGTTACGTATTCTGCGGGGCAGTGGGGTGGCGTTCGTGCCGCTGTTGGGATGCGCAGTTTTTTAAGTGAACTTGGGTGTTTGCCGGTGTCGGCTATGATCCATGTGCCAAAAGCACAGGATGTATTTATTGAAAGTGGTGAAACAAACAATGAGGCAGAGCAAGCATCATGGCGCGAATATTTTTCGCGGTCGTTTAATCAGTTACTGTGGTGGGCTGAGGCAGCAAGTAAGCAACGCGAGCAGGTTGACCCTAAGCAATTAATTAAAGACTTTAAACGCGACCCGTCGCAACGCAATGCACCGTAATAAGCTATGGGGTATTAGCATCCTCTCTAGGAGTATCTAAAATAGCTTGTTTCTCTTGGTCTGATAAAATGATCCAATCAAATATTTCGTCGCTAGTTCGGCCGCAGCCGCTGCAATAGCCTTTGAGGCGGTGGCATTTCCCAATGCAGTCGGTTTTTAATAGCGATGAACTTTTTTGGGGTGTTGAATTCATAAATCCTTAGCCAAGCAGGCCAACATTTGCTGACCTGTTTTATGGTTTTAATGCTATTTATTTGCTACCGATTTACCTACTTCAAATGAGGTAGACCAAGGCGTCGAGCGAGATAATGTTTTTCCGGTATGAATTGAAATAGCTGGGTTTTTTTCATCAAGTACAAAGGTAGTGCGTAATGAATCAGCAGATTCTTTTTGTTGTTCGTGCCAGTTATTTTGCGCTAAACAAGCTCGGGTGAAATCAACAGCCTTTTGATGAATGGCCACCGCTTGCGTTTGTTCTTGGTAATTATCTTGGCAACGATAAGTCACTGTATCGGCATCCAAAGCACTGATTTGGCATGCTTCACCAACGAGATTGTATTTAGCTGTCCAAGTTTCTGCGTACTTTGTATTCACGCGGGTGCGCTTTAACACTTCAAAACGTGAGTCGTAGGCGGCTAATAAACCATTGATTTTTTCACAAGGCGTGAGGTTATCAATACTTGCTTTTTGCTCTGTTGTTAAGCTGCTACAACCCGATAAAATAAGGCCTGTTAATAATACCGATAAATACTTTTTCATAGTGGACTATCCTTTTATGATAGCTAATCCTTCGTAGTTGCTTAAAGGATACCTAAGGGCTTGAAAAAATGCCATTAAAGACGTGAAAATAAAATTATTGCATGACTTATATCAAACGTTTTAGCGCAATTTTTTAAATTTTTTTGCCCCAAAACTAAGTATTTCTTTAAGCAAACGCAGCCACTTATAGATTTTGAATAGGCACATTTTTTATTGTAACGCTACCTGAACCATCAGCAAGTAAAGTAAAATCGCCTGCTTTGTTAACATAAATACCACCAGATCCATCGGTTACTGTTACTTTGCCGACAATGTTTTGCACATCGATATTACCCGACCCATCATGAATGATTACATCACCTTGAGTGTTTGCCAGTTCAATACTGCCAGAGCCGTCATGGATGTTTACACTGTCAGTAATATTGCTCGCAGTGATTGCGCCTGAGCCATCTTCAATGGTTAATTGACCCGAAATATTATTGATTATAATTGCGCCAGAACCATCATGAATGCTAGTAGCAGCTGCATTTTCAATCGAGATCTCGCCTGATCCATCGGTAATATCAAGTAAGAATGTTGCTGGTAGCGACACCGTTAGATCTATGCGCGTATGATCTTCACTGTGGTTATCACAATTATTCGCAGTTAATTTTGCTGTGTTGCCACTATTATCTAAAGTAAGGCAGTAGTTGTCATGCGCTTCATATTGATAAATTTCAGCCTTTACCGTCACAGTGTCGGTATTACTGCCTACGATATGTAAAAAACCCGAACCGGCTTCAACATTTAATGCTGATAGTGATTGAGCATCAAGGGTAAGCTTTTTTGTGTCTTGTAGCGTCATCTCGTTATTCCAAGCCAAAGCTTGAGCTGATAGCAGTGCAGCGCCAATCAGAGTCACTCGTGTGAATGCGTTAATCATTATTATTCCCTTTCATTTTTTTGCTGTTTTAAGTTTAGTCGCATAGAGCGACTAAAAAGGTTTAAAGAGGGGGAATTATTTTTAGTCGCTAAAAATAATAAGACAATAATAAATGTTTTTGTAAACCCAACCCACTGTTATTGTATGATTTTATGGTGATTCACTTTTCATGACGAGAGCAAAAAAATGCCTGGTTTGACTAGGTATTAACCTCTTACTATCACTTAAATGCTCAGTGCTTAAGGCTTGGTTTACTTTTTGAATTAAGTAATACATAGCTGGGATCTTACTTTACTAAGAGCCCAGCATTTTAGTTTATTTATAAATCAATCATTTCAATGTTAACAACGACATTTTTAAAACCAGCGTCTTCTAGTTCTTGTTTGAGCTTGTCAGCACTGGAGTAATCTACATGAGAAGTACTGGGCTTAACGCGTAGGTTACTTGGCAGCGGAGTTTCATCGCCAAAATATACATTACCAGCAAATTGGCTTTGTGCATAAAAGTGACCCGTTAACGTGGTTTTTTTAGGCCTCAAAATATGACTTAAATGATATTGCATTGTTGATAAGCTGGTTTGTTCTATCATCCATGGCCAATCCCATTTTTTATTTTCACCTGGTATGTATCTATGCTCCCATTGGTAAGGGATGCTTTTTTCTTGTCCAGCCCAGCGGCCAATAACAAAACTTGCATTTTCGGTCGGTCTATTTTCAGGGTGACTTAACAAAGCATTGCCGCCCCAGCGCATAAAGCCATTTATTGATACGTTGTAGGTAATATCAGCATCAAACTCATAAGGGTAAGATATCGAGGATTTAAATAAATCAACTTTAGCGTTTACGCTAGTATTGGCAGGAATATTTGTTCTAGCTTGAACAGCAACACGCTGGCTTTCTGAGCCGCCATTACTTGTTCCCCATGCTTGACCTGCAGAAATAGTGACCGAAAGCGAGGTGTCTGAACCTCCTGTAACAGAAGGAGACTTCCATGTGTTTGCTAAGGTAACCGATTCAGAAATACTATAGTCATTTGTTTTTGACCAATTAGTTGATGCATCATATTCTATGGTAACTACTGACATTTGATCTACGGAGGTGTCGTTAATAGCAGGTACTGTGAGCGTTTTAACAAGCTCTTTATCAGCCGATACAATGTCGCCAGTTATTCTATATGATTCGATATCCATGACATATTCGAAGTTAGATACAGTGATTGCCGTTTTTTCGCCGCACCGATATCCAGAACAACTCCCGCCGTTGTAACCTTGAATTGTCCAGCCTGAACCTGATTTAGTTACCTCCATATCTTCACCAACGTAATTAGATCGATTACCGCCTACCCATGCAAAGCCCATATAATGTGCAAGGTATGAAAGAGGTTTAATAAACGATTCTTTTTGGTTAACTAAATCCCATTCTATTTGGCTTTGGCTACCAGGTGCAATTTTAAGGGCGCTTAGTGATGGAATTTCATTGACTGGATTTTTAGGGTAACACCACGAATTAGAGGCAGAACCTCGTTTTATCTCCCCTGCATATCCAGAGCCCATAATTACCCAACCATCAGCCAATCCTGTTATTTGCCATTTGCCCATTTTATTAACAATGTCGCTTCTGTAAATCTGTGCTTCAGAGTGAGTTATTAAGCGATTGTTTGTGGAGCAAACACCCATCCCTAAATTTTCATATTCTAGTTGGTCTGGGTAAATTACGGTGGTGTTGGCACTTGCAGCACTGCTTAACCCAAATAGTAAGAGTGGTAATGTTTTTTTCATATAGTTATGTCCTTTAAAAGTTAGATATAGTCTAGGTCCATTTATTAATTTAAACGTATATAGCGTTGGACCAATTTTGATTTTAAATATCTACAAACTTATTAATAGGGGCATAAATGAAAGTTGATTTTTCAAAAATATTAGTTGCTTTAGCAGCCATAAATTAATTTTTTAGCGTTCAAATAACAAAAAATAATAGTGTTATATCTTTAATCCGTTCAGTGAGTGCTCTAAGAAATCAATTAAATAACGTGTGCTTTTTGGGATTAATTTATCAGGCCAAATTAAGTTAATATCGCGTTTTATTGGCTTTAAGTGTGCTAATACCTCAACTAAGCTACTGTCTTTAATATGAGGTAACAAACAATATTTAGGGCCATAATAAACACCTCTTCCTTCAATAGCTGCTAAGGCACACATTTCTATGTCGTTAGAGATAAAGTTGGGTTGAGGTTTAAAAATAATCTTTTCGTTATTATTCGATCTAAAAGACCAGTTTTCGAAAGGTGAGCAGGATATGTGGGGTAATTTAGCTAAATCGTTTAGGTTAGTAGGGCCGCCATAATTTTCGATTAAACTTGCAGAGCAGGCTAAAACAAAACTCATTTGATTGATTACTTTACCTATATTTTGCGAACTTTCTAACTGTCCTATTCTGATTGCGAGGTCAAATTCAGTTTTTTTTAAGTCCAAACGTTCGTCAGATAGCATCATATGAATTTTAATATTTGGATATAATGCAATGAATTGATTTATAACACCTGAAAAATACACACTTTTTATAAAATTTTGTGGCGCTACAAGCTTTATTGTACTTACTTTATGTTCACTAGTACTTTTAAAGTTACTTAGAATGCTTTGTAAACCTTCAACATGAATAAGGCATTGACTATAAAAGTTCTTTCCTGGTTCTGTTAATCGCAAACAGCCTTTTTCACGATAAAATAATGCTAAAGATAAATCTTCTTCTAATTTCTTTATTCTTCTTTGTAAGGTTGGTAAAGGAATATTTAACTTCACAGATGCTTCATGAAATGTTTTATATTGATTAGTCTTAATAAAAAGTGCGACGATATCAAGCAAGATAAATCTCCTGTAAAAATTGAATAGCAGTGATAAACTGATTGTTATATTACCAGTGTTAATTTTTACAAATTAGATCATTTATTTAACATACGCAATAGTACTTTTTATAGCAACAACTATATTTAAGCCGAAATTAAACATGTTGGAATGCCATTAACATTAACGCTGTTTTAGCTAACAAAAATAAAATGGCATCCATCTTATAATTTGTATTGTATCAAATTACTTACTAATTGCTTTAGCGCAATAAATGAACCGATTTTGACATTGCTACAACAAGAAAGTCATATAAGTATGGCTAAGAAAAAGTCGAAAAATAAATGCTAAAGCAACAGTTATCCCCTTATATAGTTATATAAAGCTATAGATTCGTTAAAGAAGTGTTTTAATTAAATTGAGCTAAGTAACCTAAGCATTGGAGAATAAAGCTACCTGCGGTCGCAGAGTCAAGTGATTATTTGAATTTTCAACAAACACTGAGGTAAAGTAATACAGCGTGTTAATTTTATAATGTCTTGTTTTAAAGCTTAAAATGGGTGTGTTTTTAGTACTTTGCGAGACAAAAATACCAAACTATGCGATGACCATAACATTAGGACGTGTTGACCTTTCGTGTTTTATTTTGCAGCAGTATGTTTGATATTCAGGCAAGGCAGAGCCTATGTAGTGTGGTTGTTCCCCATAAATAGGAAATAACGCAGTATAAATGCCAATCATGCGCTGCCCGAAGGGTTCTATCTAGGGGCAATTAACCATTTGTTACTTACTTGAATGTCATAGGTAGGTACTTAAGAAAAATATTAAGTACAGCCTTAAAAATTTGGCTCTACCCCATACTGAAATACTCCTGTTTTTCGATCGCGTTTGGGGTGCGCCCTAGCTGCATTTTTCCTCAGAAAGTCAAATGCTCCATTAACTGCATTTAACAATCCTTTCCTATGCTTCCTAATAATCGCTGTTAATATGCCAATCCACCAACCCCCCGTTGTTTTTGCTACTGTCATTGTAGACATTTCAGTTTTGAATATCTTTTCAATACAGCCAGTTAAAAACCTTTTAAGCGTGGTTACTATTAAACTTACATAAATTAGCGCCTCTTGTAAGGTTGCGTTTGATGTTTGAAAGCCGCGTAAATTATTATAAGACTTACACTCCTTAAAAAGTAATTCAACCTGCCAGCGTAACCTATATAATTTGCCTATTTCAGTCGCTGTAAATTCATCAATAGATAAATTAGTGACTAAAAATGTATATTGTTTTTCTTTTTTTGACCAATACCCAACGACTCTTGTTAGCTTGTTTTTTATGCTAACATTCATATCAATAAGATCATTTTTAGGTAATTCGGGGAGCAACTCACATAACTTTGGGGAATGACTTCCTGTTAATTCCTGTCCATTTTGCTTAAAAGCATTATGTACTCTGACTGCTTTTAATCCCTTCGCTCTTAATATGTAAAATCCTCCTGCTTTATCTAATTCATGAATATAACTACCTGAATAATATCCTCTATCAGCAAGTAACAACTGTCCTGTCAACTCTTTAAATTTTGGAAGTTCTTCACGTTCAGAGTAACTGTCTGGTGTTATACCTGCTTTTTCAAAGCAACCTTGCGTTAAATTTAAAGTAGCATGCAATTCAATAGCTGCTGGACACGTATTTGAAAATCGCCCAGGAAAAACATCTTTTAAAGAACGATGAAGCATAATAGAGCTACCGTCCTGAATTAAAATATTCTCAAACTTGAACAAATCTTTTTTCGTGTACTTAAGCGCATCATTTATCCAACAATTAAAAACTCTATTTGTTACCTCTCGCATTAGTTCAGCTAGTTCAGGTTTAACTAACTGGTTATGAAAAGGCTTATACTTAATAGACTGCCCTGTTAGCTGATTATAAACTCTTAATATTTCGGATAAATAGATCGTTTTTTTATCCCCAAGCGCAGCAACAAGACTAACAACCATATGAAATGCCGTAATATTTCTTTCTCTTTTAGTAAATGCTACTTGTTTACCAAGTCGGTTCAGTTTTTTTTCACTTAGGATACTTTTTAACTTATTAATAAAAATGTTAGCATTCATTTGAAGCTCTTTTCTTGATTCTGTGGTTTGTGTGGTAACAACCATTTGATCATGAATTGAGCTTCAACTCAATTTCTTAAGATCTTACCTATGACTTGAATGTAAGTAACGGGCGTGAGGCGGATGATCCTCTGCACTAAAACTGGACATGGCACTAAGCAATGTTTTTGAATTCATTCCTTAAGTATATTTAAAAAGCGCTAAGTATAACTCAGCGCTTAATTAGTATTTTAATAGTTACTTATGTCTTCCTTGCAAACACGCTACTACGTCTTGTAGCTCTAGACCTTGGCGCTGTAGCAATACGATTAAGTGATATATCAAATCAGCGGATTCATTTGTTAGCTCTTCGTTATCATGTTTCATTGCAGCTAAAGCGACCTCAACGCCTTCTTCACCCACTTTTTGACAACTGCGGCTTAAATCTTTAGCAAACAAAGAGGCGGTGTAGCTTTTTTCAGGGTCGTCGTTTTTACGCGATACAATCACTTGCTCAAGCTGCGCTAAGAAGCTTAGGCTTGGTTTTGCAGCATCACCAAAACAACTTTGTGTGCCTAAATGACAAGTTGGCCCAAGTGGGTTAGCCAGCACTAAAATAGAGTCATAGTCGCAATCAGTATGAACAGACACCACTTCTAAGTAATTCTCAGAGGTTTCGCCTTTGGTCCATAAACGGTTTTTTGAACGCGAGTAAAACGTCACTTTTTGCTTTTCAAAGGTGACTTCCAGCGATTCTTGATTCATAAAGCCTTGCATTAAAATAACCCCAGTACGGGCATCTTGCACGATGGCAGGGATCAATTCGCTTTTAGTAAAATCAACTTGGGTAAGGTTTTGTTTGGTTAGTTGCATAGTCGCGCCGCCACTTGGTTATCTATTAAATATTGTTTTAATTCGCCGATATTGATCACATTTTTGTGAAATACGCTGGCTGCCAGTGCGCCATCAACGTGGCTTTGTTTAAATACATCGACAAAATCTTGCATGGTGCCAGCACCGCCTGAGGCGATAAGTGGAATATCACACAAAGCACGCATTTTAGACAGCTGCTGGTTATCGTAGCCATTACGTACGCCATCTTGGTTCATGCAGTTGAGTACGATTTCGCCTGCGCCTAAGTCTTGCACGCGTTTTACCCACTCTTCGGTTTTATAACGGGTGCGACTTGACGCATTAGGATCGCCAGTAAGCTGATACACTAAATATTCGCCAGTTACTTCATCGTAAAAGCTATCAATGCCGACAACGACACATTGTTTGCCAAACTCATCATGTAGTTCTTTGATAAGCTCAGGACGGGCAATAGCAGGGCTGTTTATACTGATTTTATCAGCGCCGCGTTCTAATACGCGCGCTGCATCAGCCACTGATTTAATACCACCTGCAACACAAAATGGAATATCAATATGACGTGCTATGCTCTCTACCCAGTTTACATCGAGAAGGCGTTTTTCAACACTGGCGCTAATTTCATAAAATACCAGTTCGTCAGCACCGGCTTCGCTATACGCTTTAGCCATTGTTAATATGTCGCCAACCACTTCGTGGCCTTTAAATTTAACGCCTTTGACTACTTGGCCGTCTTTAACGTCTAAACACGGGATTATGCGCTTTGATAACATGCCAACGCCTCCTCTACATTAAATGCGCCATCAAGCAGTGACTTACCTAAAATAACACCGCCTACGCCAAGCTCTTTGAGCTTTTTAATGTCATCAAGCGAGCTTACACCCCCAGACGCTTGTACTTTAATATTGCTGTTGTGTTTTATTAAGTCTTCATACAATGCAAACGAAGGACCAGTCATGGTGCCGTCTTTACTGATGTCCGTGCATAGAAAGTCAATTACACCCAGTGCTACATAAAAATCTACTAATTCAAATAAGCCGAATTCTGATTCACTTAACCAACCGTGAGTGGCAGGGGCCCAGCCATTATCGGCTTTATTAACGTCGAGGGCGATAACAAAGTGCTTGGCACCGAATTTTTCAATCCAGTTTTTTACTTCATCGCGTTTTTCAACCGCCATAGAGCCAATTACTACTTGGTTAGCACCGGCTTTAAGCCAGTCGCTTACGTCTTGTTCTGTCCGAATACCGCCACCAACTTGATACGGTACGTTTAGTGCTTTGGTGGCTGCTTGAATGTGTTGCCATTGTTTTTTATTAGGATCGCGTGCGCCTTCTAAATCAACAAGGTGTAATTTACCTGCGCCGCTTTGTGCGTACTCTTGTAAGCGCGCACCAAGCTCAAACGGGTAAAACTGTGCGGTATCGTATTTACCTTGATATAAGCGCACAATTTGATTTTGTAATACATCTAATGCTGGAATAATCACTTGAATTCTCTTTATTAATTTGTGTTGATACGCTTTATTTATAGCTGCCAGTCTAAAAAGTTCTGCAATAACTGAGTGCCGACTTTAGCGCTACGTTCAGGGTGAAATTGCATACCCGCGTAGTTATCGTTGGCAACAATCGCTGAGAAGGTTTGCCCGTATTCGCCACTAACCAATGTTGCATCATTCACGGTATGAGCAAAACTATGCACAAAATATACTTGCTTGTTTGCATTAAGGCCTTTGGTTAAAGCATGTTCACGATTAACGGTGAGGTTATTCCAACCCATGTGCGGAGACGTTAAACTACCCACATCAAGTGCTTTAACGTGCCCAGGTATTTTGCCAAGGCATTGCACATTACCTTCTTCAGTGCTTTCGCACAGTAACTGCATGCCTAAACAAATTCCCATCAGAGGGCGTTGGTATTCATTGATTGCCTGTTGCCAACCGCCTTCTACCAAGCGCTTCATAGCAACAGATGCATGGCCAACACCTGGTAAAATGGCGCGTTCAAAGTTTTTAAGTTGCTCTGGCGAGGTGATCACTTCTGGCGTTTGCCCTAAGCGCTCAAAAGCAAAGCGTACAGAGTTTATGTTGGCACAACCGGTGTTAATTATGGCAATCATAAACACCCCTTAGAGCTTGCTGTTTGTTGGCTGGCGTCAGCGGCAATGGCCATACGTAAAGCGCGAGAAAACGCTTTAAATAAACCTTCAACTTGGTGATGACAGTTACCGTCGCTAACCGACAATATTAAGCTGATCGCTGCATTGTCGCTTAAGCTTTTGAAAAAGTGTTCAACCATTTGTACGTCTAAATCACCGGCTTTTTCACGGCTAAAGTTAGCGTTTAATACAAACGAAGCACGACCTGACAAGTCAATTTGTGCCTCTGCTTTGCATTCATCCATCGGTAGGGCAAAACCATAGCGAGCAATTTGTGATTTAGTACCAAGGGCTTGTTTAAGCGCTAAACCAAGGGCAATGCCGATATCTTCAACAAGGTGGTGCTCGTCAATGTGCAAGTCGCCGCTGGCTTGAATATCAAGGCCAATATTGGCATGGGTGCGAATTTGATCAAGCATGTGATCAAAAAAGCCTAGGCCAGTGCTGATCTCGCCATTTTTACTTTGATCTAAATTGAGTTTTACATCAATTTGCGTTTCTTTAGTGTTGCGAGTCACGCGGCCTTGTCGATCAGCGGTGGTAAGTTTAGTGACAATTGCATTCCAATCACCGTCATACAAAATACCTTCACAACACAAGTTTTGTGCAAGGCCAATATCTGTTTGGCGATCGCCAATCACAAATGAGCGTGCTAAATCGACTTTACCTGAGCGCATTAACTCGGTAAGCAACCCTGTTTTTGGCTTACGACAATCACAATTTTGCTCATTAAAGTGTGGGCAAATTAATACGTCGTCAAATTTAATGCCTTGGCTTGATAAAATAGCCATCATCTTATCTTGGGCAATATCAAAATCAGCCGTTGGAAAGCTGTCAGTGCCTAAGCCATCTTGGTTTGACACCATCACTAAACGATAGCCTGCGCCTTGTAATTGCAAAAGAGCAGGGATCACGTTTGGTAAAAACGCTAACTTTTCAAGACTGTCTACTTGCTTGTCGGTGATTGGCTCTTCAATAATAGTGCCATCACGGTCGATAAATAAATACGGGTTGCTCATGATACTTCCTGCTCTTTAAAAGTGGCTGATTGGCTTAGGCCATCTAACCATATTTTTACTTGTTCTAGTTCTTGCTCACTGCCGATTGAAATACGTAGCCAATCGTTTTCGCCGTATAAAGTAAAAGCACGCATAACTAAGCCTTGCTCAAGTGCGATATTAAAGCTGTTTTTATCGGCGAGCTTTAGGGTGACAAAGTTTCCTTCGCCACTGAGCACTTGTAATACGGCAGGGGAGGCTTCGAGCCACAGCTTTAGCTTTGCCCTTAGTGCATTTAAAATACTTACTTGGCGACGCATTGAAGTAATGGCATCTGGGCTGAGTGCATTTGCAGCAATGCTTGCCACTACCGTTGATACCGGATACGGTGCAATCACTTTACGGATTGGCGCTAGTACTGACGATTGGGCAAGAGTAAAGCCTGTACGCAGGCCTGCTAACGCAAATGCTTTAGAGAGCGTTCTAAGTACTACTATGTTGGCAAATTCGTTGATGAGTTTGCTTGCACTTTGCTCTGGGCAAAATTCAATATAAGCTTCATCCACAACGACCAGTGCTTTATCGGCAAGTGCTGTTGCAATAGCCTTTATTTTTTCAAGCGGTGTTAAGCTGCCTGTTGGGTTATTTGGATTACAAATAAACACTAATTTGCTATTACCAACAGCGTTGATTATTTCATCAACAGTACCATTGAGTAATAATGCTTGGCTTAAGCCATTTATTGCTACGTTGTGAGTGTCGGCGGTGACTTTGTACATGCCGTACGTAGGTAAAAATAAAGCAACCGAATCTTGCTCTGGTTGGCAATAGGTGCGTACCAGTAGCTCAATACCTTCATCCGCACCACGGGTCATAAGTACTTGTTCAGCAGTGAGTCCTGCGTAATCAGCATAGCGGTTAATAACATTCATAGGCTGCGGATCAGGGTAGCGATTTAAATCATTAATGCTGATATCGATACTTTTAACATACGGGCTTTCATTTGCATTAAGCCACGTTGTGCCGGTTAGTTTCTCACTTTTTGCCGAGCTATATGCTGCTAATGCATCAATATTGGCCGGTAATAAAGGATTATTGCTCATTGTTCATCGCCTCTAAACGCACCTTAACGGCATTTGCGTGGGCATCAAGTCCTTCTGCATCAGCCAATGGTAAAATTGCTTTTGATAAGTTTTTTAAACCATTTTGAGTAATGGTTTGTACGGTATAAGTGCGAAAAAAATCAAGTAAATTTAAGCTTGAATAAGTGGCACTGTAGCCATAGGTTGGTAATACGTGATTAGTACCAGAGGCATAATCACCAGCAGATTCTGGCGTGTAGTCACCCACAAATACAGATCCTGCATTTTTAACTTTGTTTAAATACGGGTTGGCATCAGCCAGTTGCAGTATTAAGTGTTCAGGGCCGTATTGTGCTGATACAGCAAATGCTTGCTCGATTGAATCAACCAAAATAAGCGATGAATTAGCCAATGCTTTTGCGGCAATATCTTGACGCGATAGTTTGGCTAATTGGCGTTCAATAGCTTGCTCGGTGCGGGCAATCATACGTTCACTGTTACACAGTAAAATTACTTGCGAATCAGCGCCGTGCTCAGCTTGAGATAATAAATCAGCGGCAATAAATTCAGGGTTTGCGCGTTCATCGGCAATCACTAACACTTCAGATGGGCCCGCAGGCATATCGATCGCCATGCCTGGAATGGTCTGAGCTACTAGTTGTTTAGCCATAGTCACAAAACTGTTACCCGGGCCAAAAATTTTATTCACCTTGGGCACTGAGTCTGTACCATAAGCCATTGCGGCGATTGCACCTGCGCCGCCACTTTCTACGATTGTTTTGATACCGCATAGTTTAGCCGCATATAAAATTGCTGGGTTTATCGGTAAATCACCTTGCACCGGTGTTGCTAACACTACGGTTGTCGCACCACTTAGCTGCGCCAGTACACCTTGCATGATCACTGATGAAGGCAATGGCGCACTGCCACCTGGCACATATATTCCAACAGCTTCAATGGCTTGGTATTTTAGTTCACATAACACACCGGGCTGAGTCGACAATTTAATATCTTTGGGTAGCTGTGCTTGGTGAAAACGTTTTACATTAGCGTAGGCTGTGTCTATCGCGTATTTAAGCTCAGCGCTTAACTGCTGCTCAGCGGCATTGATCTCACTTTGCGGCACTAATAAGCGCGGATTTTCGCGGTTATCATATTGCTTAGCCATGTCGAGTAAGGCTGTGTCGCCTTGCTCTTTTACGTTTGCCATAATTGCTTGGCAAATAGCTTCTACTTCCACACTTGCACTAACAGCAGGGCGCATTAGCGCCGCTGCTTGTGCATCTTTGGAAACCTCATTCCAGCGCAACATTGATCTACTCCATCATTTTTTCAATTGGCATAACGAGGATAGAGTTGGCGCCTAGCGCTTTTAATTGCTCCATTGTTTCCCAAAATAATGTTTCACTGCTCACCATGTGCAGGGCTACGTACTCATCAGAGCCAGCAAGAGCTAATACCGTTGGTTGGCCAGAGCCTGGTAAAATATCGCAAATTTCATCCAGTTTATCTTTTGGCGCGTGCAGCATGATGTATTTGCTTTCTTTGGCTTGTCTCACGCCGCGTAAGCGTGGCATAAGTTTGTTGATAAGCGCTAGTTTGTCAGCATCTTGTAAATCTTTATTTTGGATAAGGCAGGCGTTTGATTCTAAAATAGTATCGCCTTGCATAAGGCCGTTGGCTTCAAGTGTGGCACCGGTAGATACTAAATCACAAATTGCATCAGCAAGTCCTGCACGTGGTGCGACTTCTACAGATCCAGTCAGCATTACTGTGCTGGCATTTATGCCTTCACGCTTTAAGTATTGAGTTAAGATTTCAGGGTAGGTGGTAGCAATGCGTTTGCCTTCAAACCAGCTTTTATCTTGCTTGCCAAGTTCTGACGGCCATGCAAGTGCAAGGCGACAGTAGCCAAAATCAAGTTTAGACAGTTTAGTTACTTCACTTGGTACGCCTTGGCGCTGGCGCTCAGCTTGTACTTCAACGAGTACGTTTTCGCCTACTATGCCTAAATCACACACGCCGTCCATTACCAGACCGGGTATATCGTCATCGCGCACACGTAGTACGTCAATCGGCATATTGGTTGAGTGGGCAATCAAACGTTGCTCACGCAAGTTAAGTTTAACACCTAGCTGTTTTAGTAAGTCTTGGCAATCTTTAGAAAGGCGGCCACCTTTTTGGATGGCGATACGTAGACGGTTGCTATTACTCATTATTCATTTTTCCTTTAATTTAAAAACTAAAAACCCCGAGGGAACCTCAGGGCGAAAAATGAATCATTGTATGTTGACTCGCCAGAGGTTCCTTTTAGGAATAACCTCTCAGCGAAAGACCTGACAGGTTATTCCGGTGAATGGTGGTGATGATGTACTGTTGTCAGGTTTAAGCGCATTATAATATATCCTAAATAACTTTCGTTTTATCATTGCTTCATGTAAACAAAAGTGTTTAATCTGTTTAAGTAAATTTCACATATAGAAAAACACATTTGTGGGGAAGCTGGCAAGTTTTTTTTGCATAAATTAAAGAATAAGCTATAACGGCCGATGATAAGAGTAACCAAAGGAGGAACGTATGGATATTATGATCCCTTATTTAGGGCAGATCACTCGTTTGCAACTTGAGTCGAAAGGCGCTTTTCATATTGCGGGGCTAAAAGATTCGAACGCGCAGCGAATTGAACGTGAAAAGCGGCAAAAACGTCAGTTGGAGCGCAAAGAACTACTGCCTAAAGAAAAGCTTGAAACAGCTAAGAAAGAGCGCAAAACAGACGAGGAAGACGAAACCCATTTAGACACATGGGCGTAATATTTATAGGATCTTATGCATAGGAAATGCATAACTAATTCTAGCACCGTAAGCATTAGCTCGCGGCGCCAGAAGTAAGTTTAAATGTTAGTTTTGTTGTTTGGCACTAATGCTACTGTGAATTAACGGCGAAATAGTGAGCCCTTGCACAATAATCGAAAATATCACCACAACGTAGGTAACAATAACAAGCAGGTTATGTAAATCAGAGCCGCCCACAAATACTTGATCACGAGGAATTGCCGCAGCCATTGCTAAAGCAAGGCCACCGCGCAGGCCGCCCCAGGTTAAAATTTTAACTGAGTGTTTGTCGTATTTTCTAAATTTCTTAAATACCACAAACGGTGCGCCAACACTGATAAAGCGAGCAAGTAATACTACAGGCACCATTAGTAGTCCTAAACCAATTTCAGCTAGGCTGATGGGCATAGTGACAATTAGCATACCGATAATCAAAAACAACAACGCATTTAAAAAGCTATCGGTGGCGTGCCAAAAGTCTTTTACGTAGCGAGTGTCTTCAGGCCCGGTGCGCTCTGTCGCTTTAGTACGGGTTATATTACCTAACAATATACCGCTAGTTACCATCGCCAGTGCGCCAGATATTTCCCATATATTGGCAGCGGCGAATCCTGCTGTCGGTATAGTTAAGGTTAGTAACAAGCGAATATTTACATCACGACTGTTGATGATCAGATAATGACCCACTAACGCAATCACTAAACCAAATGCAATCCCTCCCAGTGCGTCGACAAAGAATAGCTCTGCAATGCCTGCTGCACTGGCTTCAGTGTCGAGAAAAGCCACGGCAAAAATAGTGGTAAAAATAACTAAACCAATACCGTCATTAAATAATGATTCACCTTCAACTTGCACAGAAATGCCTTCAGGGGCACGCATTTGTTTAATAATTGCAAGCACTGCAATTGGATCGGTTGGACTTATTAATGCACCAAACAATAAACAATAGATAAAAGGCACCGCAAAGCCTAACGCGGCAAATAAGTAAAAGCTTAAAAAGCCAATGATAAAGGTGGAGGCTAAGGTCGAAAATAACACCAGTACGGTAATTTCAAAACGTTGTTTTTTGAGTGCCGCAAGGTTAATTTCCAGTGCGCCTGCAAACAGTAAAAAGCCGAGCATGCCTTTGAGTAATAATTGATTAAAATCGATACTTGAGACTATTTGTGTAATCTCCAGTGCGGTTGAATCGCCCAATAATTTTACCGCGAGTATTAATAACAATGAAATCACTACTGAGCCAGTTGTTATGGCAATAGTGGTTTGCATTTTGAGGATATACTGGTTAGCAAATGCGATAAAAATCGCTAATGCAGATAAAAAACAAATGAGGTACCAAGCATTCATTGTTTGACCTTAAATAATATATTGGAATGAGCAAAAGGGAATGTACTTTCGCGCGGGTATGTTACTCCTGAGACTTTGAAATGTCACCGCGACAATGCTGATAATTACACTTTTAAGAGGCGTTTTTGCTACTCAGGTAGCAACAACGAAATTAATTGATGGTTTTGTTTGAGACTTTATCGACATTACTGCTTTTAAACCGCAATAGCTTCTTTGCTAATCGTCAATATTTGCAGTTTGCTATCTACATATATAGCTCTGTTGTCAATCAACATAATCACTGCAGTTATAGGTCTGAGCAGAAATGACATTTAATACATTACCAATAATAAAGACAAATGAAATGCAAGTAAATGTTAATTTTATGTATCCATATATTTACATTTGCTGGGTTTCTTTTGTTTTTTAATTAACAATTTAAGGTTAAGTCATTGTTTTAGAGTGTTTCAGCTTTCGCATTTGTTAATTTTTTGTTTAATTTTCAATTTCAGTAAAAACAGTCTAGGCTGAATCTGAATCGGGAACGGGTAGTGCCGGTTTAATACAAAAATATTAAATAAATAACAATTTAAATGGAGCGTAAACGTGAATTTATCTAAAATCACATTAGCAACTCTTGCTGCTTTTGCGGTAACGCAAGTATCAAGTGCAGTAGCTGCAAATAAACAATATCTGAATGAGCAAGCAGCCCTAACTACAGCTTTGCAAAATAGTGCGTCATCGGTACTTATGGCAAGCCCAATCCAGTTAGTTGGTTTGGATGCAGGTAATGAGTTAGTCGTATTAAAAGAAGTAAAAAGTAATAATGGTGATACGACTCGGCGTTATCAACAACAGTATCAAGGATTACCAGTCATTGGTGATACTGTGAGTTTAACGTTTGATAATAATGGCCAATTAAAACGCGCTCATGGTGCTGCTGTATATGATATTAGTAGCGATATAAGCTCAGTGATGCCAAAACTCAGTAAAAAAATGGCTATTACACAGGGGTTAAAAAACTCCCCCGCAGCGGCTAAATCAGTAAGCCTTAAAAAACACAATGAACAATCGCGTTTAGCGATTTGGCTTGATGCGCAACATGTCGCACATTTAGTGTATGAAGTATCGTATGTTACTTATGGTGCTAATCCTTCTCGACCTTATCAGATCATTGATGCGAATTCTGGTGAGGTTTTGCATAGCTTTGATAACCTTCAACATGCCAATGCTACAGGCCCTGGTGGAAATTTAAAAACAGGAAAGTACATTTACGGAACTGATTTTAGTAGTTTAGATGTGTCGCAATCAGGCAACACTTGCACCATGAATAACGCAAATGTTAAAACCATTAATTTAAATGGTGGCACCAGTGGCTCTTCAGCGTATTCCTTTACTTGCCCCGAAAACACCTTTAAGGAAATAAATGGCGCTTATTCGCCATTAAATGACGCGCACTACTTTGGTAATGTCATTTTTAATATGTATAACGACTGGATTGGTTCTCCTCCGCTGTCTTTTCAATTGCAAATGCGTGTTCATTACGGCAGTAATTATGAAAATGCTTTTTGGGACGGATCAGCAATGACTTTTGGTGATGGTCAAAATACCTTTTATCCATTAGTTAGTTTAGATGTTTCTGCTCATGAAGTTAGCCATGGTTTTACTGAGCAAAATTCAGGGCTTGTATACAGTGGGAAATCGGGCGGCTTGAATGAAGCGTTTTCTGATATGGCTGGTGAAGCTGCCGAGTTTTATATGCTAGGCACTAATGATTGGTTAGTTGGCCAAGAAATTTTCAAAGGCAATGGTGCATTGCGTTACATGAATAACCCGACCCAAGATGGTAGTTCAATTGATAACCAATCGAGTTATTATTCTGGGATGGATGTACATTACAGCTCCGGTGTATTTAATAAAGCATTCTATAACTTAGCAACTAAAGCTGGTTGGGATACTAGAAAAGCTTTTGAGGTTATGGCGCGTGCAAACCAATTATATTGGACCGCTAGTACCAATTGGGACTTGGCAGGGAATGGCGTAATGGATGCGGCATGTGATTTAGATTACAGCCCAGGTGATGTACAAAGCGCACTTGCGGCAGTGGGTGTAACGTCAAATTTAAGCCCTGGCAGTAGTTGTGGAGGAGTAGAGCCACCAATTGACGAGCCACTTAGCAATGGCGTGCCACGCACTGGGATCAGTGGTACAGAAAAACAGCAACTGTTCTTTACCTTAGAAGTACCAGCTAATGCCACTAATTTGCAGTTTAATACGGTAGGTGGCAGTGGTGATGCGGACTTGTATGTAAAATTTGCGCAAAGACCAACACTAAATAGTTTTGACTGTAACAGCACGACTTCAACCAGCACTGAAAGCTGTGCTATCAGCAATGTTCAAGCAGGTACTTACTATGTAATGGTTGAAGCCTGGAACCAAATATCGGGCGTTTCACTCACGGGGAGTTTTGATGGCGGTGATACGGGTAGTACACCAATAAACCGTACTGAAACCAATGTAAGTGTTAGCTCAGGTGGTTGGACTCGTTTTAGTCAAGAACTAAGCGCAGGTTATTCAACATTGAATGTCGCTATAGCGGGTGGTTCTGGTGATGCAGACTTGTATGTTAATTTTGGCTCGCCATCATCAACATCGTCTTATCAATGTCGACCATATAAAAATGGTAACAACGAAAGTTGCGAAATTACTGCTCCACAAGCGGGCACTTGGTATATTGATTTACAAGGCTACAGCGCGGCAAGTGACGTAACGTTAACAATAACGGCTAACTAATCCCTCACCTAAGGGAGCATTCGCTCCCTTTTTTCCCCTTATATTTTCAGAGTCTGAATTTGGGTAAACACAGAAAAAAAGGAAACTGTTATGAATATCTTTGCACCAAGCGTCCTGCTTGGCACTGTGTCATTATTGGTAAGTCAGCTGGTAATAGCACAAGAGCCTGACAGTATTTGGGTAAGTATTGACCCTGTAGCAGCTAAACATTACAAATTAAACCAAACAGCTCATAAACACAGTACAGAGCTCCTCGCTCCACAAGCATCCAGCTTATCTTCTGTTGATTTTATGCGTATTAAACAGGCTGAAGTGGCTAATTTAAGTGAATTTATGCACGACAATTACCATCGTTGCGGTGGCTTTGTAGCACATGAATCATTGCTTGAGGCGCAGCTTTATACTGAGCAATTAGCTAAAGTACAGAATCAGTCAATCAACAGTTTGGCTATTAACTACACAATAGATAATGCGCAAACGGTACAGACACTGATCAATAACATTAGTCCTAATGATCTAACCAATACCGTTAATTCGTTGAGTGCTTTTAATAATCGCTATTACTCAGTACAAAGTGGAGTTGATGCATCTCAATGGTTAAAAGATTATTGGCAACAGTTAGCGAGCAACCGCGCTGATATTAGTGTTGATTACTTTAGCCATAGTTGGTCGCAATCATCTGTAATTGTGACTATTCAAGGCAGCGAAAAAGCGGATGAAATAGTAATTGTTGGCGGTCATTTAGATTCAATTAATCAATCAAATCCTAGTAATGGTAGAGCGCCCGGTGCGGATGATAATGCCTCCGGTATTGCGGTCTTGTCAGAAGTGCTTCGGGCAATCGTAGATAATAACTATCAACCACAAAGAACAATCCAAATTATGGGTTTTGCAGCTGAAGAAGTAGGGCTGCGAGGTTCAAAAGCGATTGCAACGGCGTATAAATCACAGGGCAAAAATGTGGTAGGTATGGTGCAATTTGATATGACCGGTAATCATGGCAGTAGCGATGATATTGTGATGATGACAGATTATACTAACAGCGGCCAAAATCAGTTTTTGGGACAATTGATCGACACTTATTTACCCACCCTAAGTTATGGTTTTGATCAGTGTGGATATGGCTGTTCAGATCATGCTTCGTGGTATCAGCAGGGCTTTGCCGCCTCAATGCCATTTGAGTCGCGCATGGCTGATATTAACCCGCTAATCCATACTGCAAACGACAGTAATTTTGATGCTGATCATGCGAGTAAATTTGCCAAACTTGCGGTGAGCTACTTAGCTGAACTGGCTAAAAATGCCGGCTATGAAGTACCACCCACTGACAATGAACTGGAAAATGGTGTCACAGTGTCTGGAATTAATGCGCTTGCTAAAGAGCAAGTTTTTTATACCTTAGCAGTCCCTGCAGGAAGTAGTAATTTAAACTTTACTACAGCAGGTGGCAGTGGCGATGCTGATCTATACGTTAAGTTTGGCGCATCGCCTACTTTACAAGACTTTGACTGTAACAGCACTAATTCAAGCAGTAATGAAGCATGCGCTATTAGTAATATACAATCAGGTACATATCATGTCATGGTTGAAGCATGGAGCGCTATTACCGGTGTTTCCTTAACGGGTAGTTATGATGGTGACAATAATGTACCGACACCGATTAATCGTACCGAGACGAATGTCAGTGTGGCAACAGGAGGTTGGACTCGCTTTAGTCAAAATATCAGTGCGGGTTACGCGTCGTTAAATATTTCTATTTTAGGTGGTAGCGGGGATGCTGATCTGTATGTGAATTTCGGTTCGCCGTCATCAACGTCAACATATCAATGTCGACCTTATAAAAATGGTAATAATGAAAGCTGTACTATTAGCAATCCCCAAGCTGGTGCTTGGTATATTGATTTACAAGGTTATACTGCGGCAAGTGGTATTACTTTAACGATCAACGCACAATAATAACAATAGCAAAGGGGCATTGCTCCTTTGCTATTTGCTTTGCGTATTCACTTGCCCTTGGGGCTATGCTTACGTAAAATCCCGCTATTATTTTTAGCAAAGCGATCGTTATTATCAAACAGCTTTTTAGTGCAGCAGGTCCGTTAGCGCAATCTTTAGATGGTTATACGCCTCGCCAACCGCAGATCGATATGGCGGTTGCGGTGAGTGATGCATTAAAAAACCGCTCGCAATTAGTGGTTGAAGCGGGCACTGGTACAGGTAAAACCTACGCTTATTTAGCCCCCGCGCTAAAGTCTAAAGGTAAAACAATAATTTCAACCGGCACGAAAGCGCTGCAAGAACAATTATATCACCGTGATTTACCACAATTAGTCAAAGCGCTTAGTGCGAGTAAAAAAACCGCGCTGCTAAAAGGGCGCAGTAACTATCTATGTACTTATCGGCTTAATCAGCATGTTGCCCATGTACCGACCGATGATTCTGATGTGATGCATCAATTGGCCATGGTGGCTAAATTTGCCAGTGAAACGCACACCGGTGATCTGGCTGATTGTATTGGTATCGAAGAAGATGCCAAAGTATTACCTTATGTAAGCTCCACTGCGGATAACTGCTTAGGTAAAGAGTGTCCTGATTTTCAAGATTGCTATATTCGCAAAGCCCGCTTAAAAGCGATGGATGCCGATATAGTAGTGGTTAACCATCATTTGTTTTTTGCAGACATGGCGGTAAAAGATACCGGCTTTGCTGAACTCATTCCCACAGCTGATGCCTATATATTTGATGAAGCACACCAATTAAGTGAAATTGCCAGTGATTACTTTGGTGAGAGTATCAGCACTAAAAAGCTGGTGGACTTAATTAATGATTTACGAGCAATTTATCGCTCTGACATTCCGGATATGTTGCAACTTGGTAAAACCTTAAATAAGCTTGAAACCAGTGTTGCAGACTTGCGCTTACAATTTGGCTTAGATGGTAGCCGAGGTGATTGGCGACAAATGCTGGCAAGTAAAGAAATTTGCGCCGCGTTACATAGGGTGATCAGCGATTTAGACTTTTTGTATCAAGTACTCAAACATTGTTTAGACCGTAGCGATAAAATAGAACACCCATTTGAGCGTACCTTAGCTTTTAAAGGGCAATTAGAGCGGGTGTTTGATATAAGCCAAACAGGTAACAGTTATTGGTATGAAACAACACGCCGCTATTTAACCGTACATATAACTCCGCTTAACGTATCAGTTAAATTTGCGCAAATGATGGCAGACACGGGGGCTGGCTTTGTATTCACCTCAGCGACTCTATCTGTCGATAATGCACTTGATCATTTTAACGCAAGCCTAGGCCTTAAGCCTGCCAAAAGTATGATGGTTGATAGTCCGTTTGATTATTATCAGCAAGCCTTATTATGTTTACCGCGTTATTTACCTGAAACACATGCAGCGAATATGCCTCATGCGATTGTTAAGCTTACCCTCGATTTAATTAAAGCAGCAAAAGGGCGCTGCTTTGTATTGTTTACCAGCTATCGGATGATGCATTTAGTCGCCGAAGGGCTAAGTACGCAGATTGATTATCCTATTTATATGCAAGGGCAAATGTCTAAACGTATTATTTTAGAAAAATTTACCCGCCATGGTAATGCCGTATTATTAGGTACTGCGTCGTTTTGGGAAGGAGTTGATGTCAGAGGTAGCACACTCAGTTGTGTTATTATTGATAAGTTACCCTTTGCAGCACCCGATGATCCACTGCTCCAAGCTAAAATGCAAGATGCGCAATTACAAGGACATGATCCCTTTGCTTATATTCAACTGCCACAAGCGGTGATTGCACTAAAACAAGGCGTTGGACGACTGATCCGCGATAGTAAGGATAAAGGGGTGTTGGTGATTTGCGATAACCGTTTAGTGACACGCCAATACGGCCAAGTCTTTTTAAAAAGCTTGCCGCCGATGCGCCGCACACGTAGCCTTCAAGTGGCCAGTAAATTTTTAGAACACATTAACTAGAGAAATAATTACCATGAATAACGCAATCAGTACTAGTGATATTAATCTATTAGCATTTGACGCTTCTACCGAAGCATTGTCTTTAGTGCTCAATTATAATGGTCAGTTATTTCACCATTTTGAAGTATGCCCGCAACAGCATAGTCAAAAAATCTTACCGTTGGTTGATCAGTTGTTAGCTAAGGCAAATTGCCGTTTAACTGATTTAGATGTTATTGGTTTTGGCCAAGGCCCAGGTAGTTTCACTGGCGTGCGTATTAGTGTCGCCATTGCGCAAGGCTTAGCTTATGCATGTAAACTGCCACTAGTTGGTGTGTCAACGCTGCAAATGATGGCGCAGCAAGCTTATCAACAAACCGGTGAAAAAAGTGTATTTAGTGCTATTGATGCGCGTATGGGAGAAATATATTTTGCCCATTACAGAATCAGTGATAATGGTGTGATGACCTTACAAGGTGACGAACAAGTATTAAAACCAGCATTATTATCTCTTGCAGACGAACCAGGGATTGCAGTGGGCACTGGCTGGCAAACATACCCTGAGGCACTGGCAGATAACCCACAAATTGCTATCAATAACGACATCATATTACCTGATGCCGGTTTTATGTTGGCTACAATTAGCGATGATTTCAGTGCGCAACGTACGGTCAGTGCTGCGCAAGCTCAACCTAAATATGTACGTGATACAGTAACCTGGAAAAAATTACCTGGACGCGAATAAACTGATTAATAAAGCAACTTGCAAGGTTATTAAATTTGGCACATAATTTAATAACCTAAGTAACGAGACGCAACTTTGAATCTACCTATTGGCTCAGGGTTTTACTCGGGAGACATACCCGGTAAAATTACCTCAAGACAGATCAACACTAATAAACCTCAGGGGTTATTGGAGCAATCTGCTGCTGATAATAAACAGTCTGCGGAGTTTGTTAAATCAAGCCAAGCAGGTATTGCGCTGGCTGATAAGTTACAAAGTGACACTGCCCAACCTAGTTACCGACAAACGATTTATGACCAGCCGACAGCCAAAGTAAGTCGTGCTATTTCAACCTACACCGAGTTTGCTAATTTAGAACGCCGAGCTGAAGTACAAAACTTAATTGGTGTGGACATCTACGCTTAACAATTAGACAGTAATTTAACTCTGTGTTGATGTGCCAGTATTTGGCAAAAGTTTACCTCCAGCTGTGATTAAAAAAGCCCAGATACATTATGACTGGGCTTTTTATAATTAACCTTTAATGTTGCAGTTAGCCTCTACCCTAAGGAAAAGCAACATGCCAGTTAAACGTTACTGCTGTTCAATAAAGCCGATCAGTTTATCTGCAATATCAGTATTGTTTTGTGAGCCGATAAATTTATCAGCACCTTTACCATAGGCAAATACTTGTACATCAATAGCAGTGTGACCGCCGGTAGTCCAACCAGTGAAGCTGGCTCTACTGATAATATCTTTAATGGCAAGATTAAGTGGTTTATCGCCTAGTTTTTTTGCTTGTTCAAGCTTGATCTGGTTTTCGGGAGTGTATTCTATATTCGTGTTAGCAGTCCAAATGGCTTTTAAATCATTAGACTCAGACATTAATTTAGTTAATTTAACGGCTGTGGCTTTCACGCCTTTTACTACCTCGGTTTCCCATTTATATTGCCCATGCGCACCTAATGTTAAACCACCTGTTGAGTGATCTGCGGTGATCACCAATAAGGTATCCGGGTTTTTATCAACGTACGCTTTTGCTTGCTCGATTGATTTAGCAAAATCATCCATTTCCGCCATTGCACAGGCAATATCATTGGCATGGCCACACCAATCAATTTGGCTACCTTCGATCATCACAAAAAAGCCATTTTTGTTATTTTCATCAAGTAACTCAAGCGCTTTATTGGTCATTTGTGCTAAGCGTGTTGGGTTATTATCTAACGCAAAGTCAAGCCCAACTGGAGCAAATAATCCCAGCGCAGGAATTTGCTTAATATCTTTTAACGCACTAAAGTCATCACTGTATTGATAGCCCGCTTGCTTAAATTCTGCAACTAAATTACGGTCTTCGCGGATGTAATATTTAGTACCGCCACCGAGCATTAAATCAACGGGAAGTTTTCCGGCAATTTTATTATCAATATAATCATTGGCAATTTCATCGTAATTACGACGAGATTCATTATGTGCAGCGAAGCTTGCAGGCGTGGCATGATTGATTTGTGAGGTTGCAACTAATGCGGTGATCATGCCTTTTTGTTTGGCAATTTCGAGCATTGTTTTTACCGGTTTTTTATCGGTATCAACTGCAATTGCACCATTATAGCTTTTATGGCCTGAGCTCAAAGCAGTTGCGCCAGCAGCACTGTCAGTTACATAAGTATGGTCGTCAGGGTAAGTATGTGCCATGCCTTTAAGGATTGTATCAAACACCGTGCCTTCTATTTCTTTGGTAGACGGATCATCTTTAAAGTAGCGATATGCTGTAGTATAAGCGGGGCCCATGCCATCACCAATCATATAAATTATGTTTTTTGGTGCTTGCTCTGCGTATGCACTTGCTGAGCATAATAATGCCAAGAGGCTTATTTGTTTCTTCATCTTTGTACCCTGTTTATTATGTAGTGCCATTGTATACGCAATGTAGTATAAATAAATGTCTTTTACGTTAAACAAACTAAAAACAAAGGGGAATTACGCAGTGCATCCATTTTCAGTTCAAAGTGGCGCATTAACACTTCATGGCCTAACATTTGGGCAAGGAAAAGAGGTTGTCATTGCATTACATGGTTGGCTTGATAATTGTCATAGTTTTTTACCCATGTTAGAACATAACACCTTAACTGCAACTTGGTATTGTGTGGACTTTCCTGGACATGGTTTATCAGATTGGCGTGGAAGCGATGCACACTATTATTTCATTGATTACATTGATGATATTTATAACTTAATCGAGCAACTTGGGGTTAATAAAGTACACTTGGTTGGTCATTCTATGGGCGCAATGGCCGCTGGTCTTTTTGCCAGCTGTTTTCCTGATAAAGTAAATACGGTCACTATGATAGAAGGACTGGGAGTTGTCACAACACCCAGTGAAAAAGTGGTTGAGCAGCTTAGAAATGCAATTTTGAATCGACGTCGTGTAAATAAAAAAGCACCCCGACAGTACGAGTCAAAACAAATAATACACCAAGCACGGGCGGTACAAAGTGACTTACCTTTGGATTTAATAGCACTTTTGATGGACAGAAATATACGAGAAACTGAACAAGGATGGCTGCTAAGAACTGATCCAAAGCTTAAAAATCATTCAGGTTTTAGATTTGATGAGCAACAATGCATAGCGGTAATAAGCGAAATAAATGTGCCGTGCCAATTAATTCTAGGCAGTGAAGGGTATCAATTTATTAGTGATAATTTAGATAAATATGCTAATTATTACAAAAGCTTAATAGTAAATGAAGTTGAAGGTGGCCACCACTGTCATATGCAAAGCCCTGAGCAGTGTTTACAGCAGATTCATGCCTTTATGCTGCAAACTGGTGCATGTTAATTGTATATTTGCACAAAATGTGGGAATATTTGCGAATTAGAGTGATTGCTCAATTGTGAAATTGCCTTACTTAGTTTAAGGTTTAATAAAAATAAATTATAAATAGAACAGGAGCTAAGAGTGGACAAAATTTGGCTGAAGCGCTACCCAGAGGGTATGCCTGAAACAATCGATCCTGAGCACTACAACTCGTTGTTAGAAGTGTTTGAAAAAAGCTTCACTGACTACAAAGACTTGCCTGCTTTTACCAATATGGGTAAAACATTGAGCTATGATGAAATAGACCAAGCAACAAAACGTGTTGCTGTGTATATTCAAAAAGAGCTGGGATTGAAAAAAGGCGATAAAGTGGCTGTAATGATGCCAAATTTATTACAAACACCTGTTTCAATACTCGGTATTTTACGTGCCGGTTGTGTCGTAGTTAACGTTAATCCGCTTTACACTGTACGTGAGCTTGAACATCAATTAAATGATTCAGAAACATCAGCGATTTTTATACTGGCTAACTTTGCAGACACGCTTGAAAAAGCATTGCCGCACACTAAAGTAAAGCACATCGTTGTTACCCAAGTGGGTGATATGGTGGGTGGCTTTAAAAAGCACTTGGTTAACTTTGTTGTTAAGCATATTAAAAAAATGGTGCCAAGCTATTCATTGCCTAACCCCATTAAGTTTGAAGCCTTACTTGCAGCGAACGAAAAAGATTACATTAAACCTGAAGTGTGTTTATCTGATATTGCTTTTTTACAATATACCGGTGGCACAACGGGTGTCTCTAAAGGTGCGATGCTGACCCATGGCAATATGGTAGGTAACTTAGAGCAGGTTTCTGGTTGCTTAGATCAAGTGTTAGAACGTGGCAAAGAAGTTGTTGTCACTGCTTTACCGCTTTATCATATCTTTGCACTAACAGCGAACTGCTTAACGTTTATGAAGTATGGCGGATTAAATTTATTGATCACTAATCCGCGTGATATGAAAGGCTTTGTGAAAGAATTAGGCCAACATAAATTCACCGCGATCACGGGTGTAAATACATTATTTAATGGTTTGTTGAACACACCGGGTTTTGCCGAGCTTGATTTTTCAAGTTTGAAAATGTCCCTTGGTGGTGGTATGGCTGTACAGCGACCTGTTGCTGAAAAATGGCAAAAGATCACCAGTAGCAAATTAATGGAAGGGTATGGTTTAACTGAGTGTTCGCCATTAGTTACTGTCAGTCCTTATGATCTAGATTCATACAATGGTTCGATTGGTTTACCTGCACCTAATACTGAGATCAAGTTGATGTTAGATAATGGTGAAGAAGCAGCCAAAGGTGAGCCGGGCGAATTATGGGTTAAAGGTCCACAAGTGATGGTTGGTTATTATAATCGTCCTGATGCAACGGCTGAGTGTTTGCAAGATGGTTGGTTTGCCACAGGGGATATAGCCACTTATGACGATGAAGGATTCTTTTATATTGTTGACCGTAAAAAAGATATGATCATCGTATCTGGCTTTAATGTGTTCCCAAATGAGATCGAAGAAGTGATTGCAATGCATGAAGGTGTTTTAGAAGCAGCAGCAATTGGTATCCCTCATGATGTTAGCGGCGAACAAGTTAAAGTTTTTATTGTTAAAAAAGACCCATCTTTGACTGAAAAAGATATAATAAAACACTGTCGTGATAATTTAACTAATTACAAGGTCCCAAAACTGGTTGAGTTTAGGGATGAATTGCCAAAAACAAACGTTGGCAAAATACTCAGACGAGCCTTGAAAGATTAGCAAGCTAAAAAAGCCGACATATGTCGGCTTTTTTATTGTAGGAGATTAAGTGCAATATCAATTGATCCAAACCCAAAATCAATTAAATGAGTTTGTAGAGCAGATCCGTAACAAACCCATCTTAGCAATTGATACAGAATTTATGCGTCGTCGTACTTTGTATCCTGAAGTTGCCCTTATTCAAGTTTATGACGGCGAACATTTAGCATTAATCGATCCGCTAGCCGAGCTATCATTGTTTGATTTTTGGCAGATTTTACGTGATCCTGCGGTGTTAAAAGTCTTGCATTCACCGTCGGAAGATATTGAAGTATTTCAAAAATACGCAGGCTTCGTACCAGCTCCCTTATTTGATAGCCAGTTTGCCTTGCAATTATTAGGCAATGGCAACTGCATGGGCTTTGCTCATATGGTAAAAAATTTACTCGATATTGAAATCGACAAAAGCGAATCACGGACCAATTGGTTACAGCGTCCGCTAACAATTAAACAACTCGATTACGCTGCTGCTGATGTATTTCATTTATTACCGTGCTTTAAAATTATTATTGAACAAATCAACGACGCTGGTTTCTTTGATATTGTAATCAATGAAAGTGAGTTGATTGCACAAAAACGGGCTTATCAAACACCGGATGAACATCTGTATCGAGACATTAAAAATGCTTGGCAATTAAAACCTGCGGATCTTGCTGTATTAAGAGAGCTTGCGGCTTGGCGTCGTAACAAAGCGATACGCAAAAATTTAGCGCTTAACTTTGTATTAAAAGAGCATTGCTTGGTTGAATTGGCAAAACGCAAACCAATGAGTTTAACTGCAATGCGTAATGTGCCAGAAGTCGATAGCATCGAAGTTAACCGCTCGGGCGTTGAAATCTTAAAGTGTATTGAAAAAGCTAAAGTGATCCCTGTTGCAGATTTTCCTGAGCCACTAAGACGACTTATTGACTTTCCAAGTTATAAAAAAGTAGCCAAAGAAATTAAACAAAAAATCACTGCAGTTGCTAAAAAACAGGCCATTCCAGAAGATGTGTTTGCATCTAAAAAGCAAATTAACCAGTTGATCAGTTGGAATTGGAAGTTAACCAGCGCTGAGCGTGAACAGACTCCAAAGCCCGATTTACTTAACTCATGGCGTTATGAATACTTAAAAGACACACTGAAAGAGTGGGATGTATAATTATTAAGAGTTCATAGGGACTAAGATAGCTAATGTACTATTGTTAGTCCCTACTGTTTGTGTCAGAGGGTGTAATACTAATCGACTTAAATATTTAACCATTCTAGCGAGCTAAATAAAGCGCTAACTGCGTTATAATTTTTCAATTAGAACAATTACATGTCAAAATTTATGCCTTGTTATCACTGTATTTATCTGTCGCTATAAATGGTCAGTAACTTAACACGATTGGTATAATAAGTTATTTTATCAATGATGTAGGTTTACTTTATTCGCCCATTTTAGCGAGGATCTTATCTAAATTAACTTTAGATTTAGCCACGCTTTGCATTGGTGTTAACCCATTCGGGTATTCTTCTTGCTCTACGACTAGCCATTGAGTGGCGCCATCAACAATCAATGTTTCTATTATTTTTTGCCATGGATAATCATTTTCACCTAATATAGGACTTAAGCCATCGTTAGGATGGGTGCGAACTTTTAAGTGGGTTGCCAGGGTTCGTCCTGGGTATTTTTTAATGAAATATTCAGGATCTTTTCCTGCATAATGTACCCAACCTATATCAAGCTGCAGTGGCAGGGTATATGGCGTATTACTGGCAATAGCGTCCCAGTATGTCGCGTTTTGGAATTGATTAAACTCCTTATTATGGTTGTGAAAACCGATGTGCATAGCATAGCGCTGAGCGATTTCATTAACCTGAGTGAGTTGTTCGGTCAGAGAAATGATTCCTTGTGGCTGCCAAGCTCTTTCATCCCAAGGTACAAATAAAATCGAAACACCAAGGGTTTTATAAAACAATAATGTGTCTGCTAAGGTGTCATCCGTTAAGGAATCAAAGCCGATATGTGCGCTACTAGCGACTAAATTTAGCTTCGCGAGTTTGTCCTTCAGTGCACTTGGATTGTTCTTATAAGGCCCAAAGTCACCTGCAAATTCCACACCTTGAAAGCCCATATCAGCAATAGATGAAAGGGTGCCATCAAAATCCGCTTTTAAGGCATCTTTAACAGACCAAAGCTGAACACTAACGGGGAGTAGTTGTTTGCTTGTTTTTGCATAGATAGACAGCGAGTTTAAAACACAAAAAATAAACAGAATTGAAATAACATAATTAAATAATGATTTGATTTTGAACATAAAAAACACCTAGGAGGAAAAGCAGGGAATTGCTCCCTGCTTAGGGCTGGGCTAGCTAAAAAAATAACTTAGCGTTAACTGGCAACTGAATCTTGATAAGCATACTCGGTCAAACCCAGTTCAGCTAAAACGCTATCTAAATGGGCTTTTGCTTCGTCAGTAGGTCCTGGGTAATCGCCTGCAATAGGCACATTGCCTAAATAGCCAATATCTTTACAACCTTGCGGTGTACAAAAGTAGGCACCAAGTACAAGGTTTTTAAAGCGTAAAAAAGCATTACCAATGCGTTGAAACTGCGCAGGGGTTTCATCATCAAAATAAGCAATATCATTTAAGATGGCTGTTTGTTGCTCTTTTTTCAATGCGACAAATGGTGCTTTATAACGCAGCACAGCCTCATCATCGATCCATGCTAATCCGTGTAAAATAGTAACGCGGTCTTTTTGTTGACCGTTATAAGGTGAGCTTACCCACTCATCAATCACACTCGGTACATTTACCTCAGTTGCACTTGGGTTGTTACCTTCGCTAGGCACGATATAATCGGCTAACACCGCAACTAAATTTAATTGTGCTTGAGTTAATGTCAATGGCCAAGGTGATTGTGGTGGCATAACCATATTGGGATCAGTGCCATAACCTTTAGCTGTTATAGGTTGTAAATCTAAGTCAGGCCAATGTCCTTTATCACTAATTTTCTCTTCTAACGCTTTACTACACCCTGCTGAAAGTGATACGGCGGAACCTGCGGCTAATAAACCAAGCCACTTTAACGATTCACGACGTGTCATGCCGGAAATATATTTGTATGAGTCAACACGATCTTCATTATGCATGTTACAGCGCTCCTTGTTCTATTTGTTTGGCTATCCAGGTTGAATTACGCATTGCCAATGTCATGATGGTTAATGTGCAATTTTTATGTGGATTAGAGGCAAATACCCCTGCATCCATCACAAATAAGTTGTCGCAATCCCATGTTTGGCCCCATTGATTGGTCACTGAATCCTTTGCTGAGCTACCCATGCGAGTGGTGCCTACTTCATGAATGATCTCGCCACCTTTTGAAATTGCTTTTTCAGCAGCAGGTAATTTGCCCACAGTAGCTCCTAGATTTTCAAGGATCTGTTTCGCTGTTTTTAAGCCGTGCTCAATTTGTTTTAGCTCACGATCTGACCATTTGAAATGAAATTTCGAAACCGGAATGCCCCATTTATCTTTAACATTTTCATCAATTTCCATGTAGGTATCATCGTTGGGGAGCATTTCTCCGCGCAGCGCAAAGCCAACATAAGATCCATAGGCATCACGAACTTGTTGTTTTAGTTCAATACCATAACCACGTTTATCGCCAGAGACTCCAGAGCCAGGTTGATTAAAACCGCTACTGATCTCAAAGTGATAACCACGAGGAAAATCAAGCTCACCTTTGGCATGTGCTTTGTGTCCCCACCAAGGAATAAATAAATGGTTCCCAGTGTGGCCATCTTCGTTATAACGTGGGCGACCTTTTAATGCTGGAACTTGCGCACCAAGCCAAGCACCGGTTGAATCCATTAAGTTACGACCTACTTGGCCACTTGAGTTAGCTAAACCTTTGGGATGCTTGGCGTGTTTTGAATTTAGCAAAATACGTGCGGATTCGCAGGCACTAGCGGCAAGGATCACGATATCTGCTGTTAGTGTTTTTTCAGCTACGGTTTGCTTATCTATATAAGTAACACCCGTTACTTTACCGTCATCATTAACAGCCACTGATTTAACCATTGCATCAGTAATTATTTCTAAATTCCCAGTTGCTTTTGCCATAGGTAATAATGAGGTTGTAGTTTGAAACGCCGCGCCGATTGAGCAACCATGGCCACAAGGTGTTGCATAAAAGCATGCCATACGATCATCTTTTGGCCGAGTTAATACTGCTCTGTGCATAGGCACGGCTGCGATACCCAGTTTTTTCGCACTGGCAGCAATAAGTAACTCAGGAATTCGCGGCGTTGGTGGTGGCTGTAATACCCCAGGTGCAGATGGCGGCATATCATCAAGGCCGGTATTGGTGCCGCAAATACCCACTAGTTCTTCCGTGATGTCGTACCATGGTGCGATATCATCATAAGTGAAAGGCCAATCTGCGCCGTTGCCATCTTGGCTCTTACCTTTAAAATCATGTTCACTAAAGCGTAATGAGTAACGTCCCCAGTGATTAGTTCTTCCACCTAGCATGCGCGCACGCCACCAGTAAAAATCAGTGCCTTTGGCGTTACTGTAAGGCTCATCAGGAACTTGCCAGCCACCATCGACGGTTGCATCGTAAAAGCCAAAGTTTTTGTCTTTATTTCCTGCGCCCATTAAAGGAGCTTCACTGTTACGGCGAAACATTGGGCTTTCTTTTTTTGGATCGTAATCACGCCCCGCTTCAAGTAATAATACTTTATGGCCTAGTTTAGTTAAGGTATAAGCGGCCATTGCGCCACCTGCGCCGGAGCCAACAACCAGTACTTTATGATCAAATGTAGACATGCTTATAGTTCCTTAATTTTTATATTTTTAAACCACACTTTGTCACCATGGTCTTGAAGACCTATATGTCCTTGCTCTGCCGCAGCAAAGTTACTCCAAGTAGCAAATTTGCTATTTGCGACAAGGGTATTCCATGTTGTGCTGCCGATTACTATGCTTAATGTACTTATGCCATTTTGCCAAACCTGCAAGTGTTTATCTTGCATACGAATACGAACACTATTCCAATTATTGGCTGGTTTATGCGCTGTTGTCGGGGCTGCAAACAGATCGTAAAGAGAGCCAGCCAAGTGTGAGTCTATTTTGTTATCTGGGTGCTCTTCGTTATCAATTATTTGAATTTCAGGGGCGTGAGAATAAATCATACTGCCAGTTTCATCTGCCAGCACAAAAATACCGCTATTCCCTTTAGTTGAAATTTTCCAATCTATTTGTAAATCAAAATTGCGATAGACTTTTTTCGTGAGTATGTCGCCGCCGCCTTTAGTGAGTAACATTGCGCCATTGTCTATGGTCCATTTTGGGCTGAGTGTCTCACTTTTAAAATTGCGCCAGTGCGACATATCTTTGCCATCGAACAGTAATTGCCAGCCAGCTGATTGTTCTTCTTTAGAAAGTTGGTTATCGGGTGTCTTAGCAAAAGCACTGCTACTAAAAGCCAGTGCAATTGACAACATCGAGATTGATTTAAGCATATAATACCCCTTATTTTTTGTGTGTTACTTGTTATGACTAAACGTATTTCTCAACGTTTTTATTTTTTGTTATAAACAGATGAAGACCAATAAATACAATGATCAGTACAATCGGAAAAACCAGTAGATTTTGTAATACAGCTTGTCCTGCGAGCACTTCAACTTGTTCTACACTGACACTAGTTGTTTGTGCTTGTGTTCGCGCATTATCAATCCAATGGCCTATGACGGGGTTCCAGATACTCATTGCAAACATGCCAGCTCCACCAATTAACGACATGCCAAGTGCACCTGTTTTTGGGGCATACTCAGCGACACAACCGATCATGGTTGGCCAAAAATAAGTAACGCCAACGGCAAATAGTGCTGCGGCAAGGTAGATGGTATTACCTTGCGCTTGGCTCATTAAAAATATCCCTAGTGTTGAAAAAATGGCTGAGCCCAGTAGGACACCCGATGGACTAAAGCGGTGCACAATCGGGCCCGCAAAAAACCGACCTAATGCCATCAATCCGGTGATCAAAGCTAAAATAACCATAGGCGAAGCGCCTGACGAGCCAAGGATTTGCTCAATCCATTGCTGTGTGCCAAATTCGGTGACTGCTGTCAGTGTCATGCAAATAATGAGAAACAAATACAGCGGCGAGAGTAAGTGTTTTAAGTTGCTGGTGGTTGAATTTTGCTGTGTATCAAACTGTGGAAATTTCGCTTTAAGCATCATCACACCATAAATAATGGTGGGCACAAGGATCAGCGAAACTTGCCATTGCCAGCTGAAGCCAGCGGATGTCATTGCATTTGAAGCTAATGCACCAATTACGATCCCGCCAGGAAACCAAACATGAAAGCGGTTTAACATAGTGGTGGTGTTTTTAGGATACATTTGGGCGATCAGTGGATTACAACCGGCTTCAACCGATCCATTGGCAAAGCCAATTAAAAAGGTAGAGATCAATAATCCCCAAAAACCATCTGCAGTGATAGTTAAAATAAGTCCGCCTAGGTGGCAAATAAACGCTAATGCAACCAACTTTTTAGCACCAATCGCGTTATAAATGATGCCCCCGAGCATGGTTGCAACCGGAAACCCTAAAAATGCCATGGCATTTACCCAGCCTAGCTGTGTACCAGTGAGGCCGAACTGCTCGCCTAGTTGTCCTAAAACGCCAGCCCTTATTGCGAAAGTCATTGATGTGACAATTAATGCAATGCAGCAAAGCCGAAAAATAATACGATTATTGTTGTTATTCATTGTGTGTGACCCTGTTTATTAAATACCTAATATCCGCTTATTTCGCTGATCATTTGTGTCCATTGCGCTAAAGTCATCAAATGCTTTAGCCGTAGGGCGGATCAAATGCTCTTTTATAAATTGTGCGCCTTCTTTCGCCCCATCTTCAGGATGTTTAATGCAACACTCCCACTCTAGAACTGCCCAGCCATCAAAACCATATTGCGTTAATTTGCTGAAGATACTTTTGAAATCAATTTGGCCATCACCTAAGGAGCGAAACCGACCAGGGCGGTCTTGCCAATCTTGATAGCCACCATAAATACCGCCGCGACCATTTGGATTAAACTCTGCATCTTTGACGTGAAATGCTTTAATACGATGGTGATAAATATCAATAAATGATAAGTAATCAAGTTGTTGTAAGATGAAATGGCTGGGATCATAAAGAATATTTACCCGAGGATGATTATTTGTCGCAGCTAAAAAGCGCTCAAACGTTACGCCATCATGTAAATCTTCCCCTGGGTGAAGTTCATAGCAAACATCCACATCCATTTCATCAAAGTAGTTGAGGATTGGTAGCCAGCGTTTCGCAAGTTCTTGGAATCCTTGCTCTACCAGTCCTTTTGGACGCTGCGGCCAAGGATAAAAAGTATGCCAAAGTAGTGCTCCTGAAAAAGTCACATGGCTTTTCAAGCCCAAATTTTTACTGGCTTTAGCGGCCATCATTAACTGATTGATGGCCCATTTCGTTCTGGCTATAGGGTCACCGCGTAGTGCTTGAGGGGCAAAATTGTCAAACATTTCATCATAAGCCGGATGAACGGCTACGAGCTGCCCTTGTAAATGAGTTGATAACTCTGAAATTGTAAGCCCTGCCTGTGCAGCAATACTAGTCACTTCATCGCAATAATCTTGGCTTTGGGCTGCTTTTTCTAAATCGAAAATACGAGAATTTGCAGTCGGTAGCTGAATTGCTTTGTAGCCTAAATTTGCTGCCCACTGACAAATAGTGGCAAAGCTGTTGAAAGGAGCTTCATCGCTGATGAATTGTGCTAAGAAGATCGCTGGACCTTTAATTTGTTTCATTTTTTATCCAATTTTAAATGGTTGCCACTTAGTGTCTTTGCTCGACGCTGCTACAGCATTTTCTATAAATGCCATTCCGCGAATTGCTTCTTTAATACCAGGCACGTCGAAGTCACTGTTAGATGCTGAGTATCCGGCTTTTTTTGCGTGAATTTGTTTTGCAAAATTGACATAGATATTGGCAAATGCTTCAAGGTATCCTTCTGGATGGCCTGCAGGTGTTCTCAGTGAATTTTGTGCCGCAGTACTTTTTAGGCCAACACCTGCACGTAATAGGGTGGTTGGCGCGTTATGACTTTTGAGCCACAAACTATTTGGTTCCATTTGTGACCACTCAAGACTTGCTTGATCGCCATAAATACGCAAATTAAGATTGTTTTCTTCTCCTAATGCAACTTGGCTAGCAAGAAGAACTCCCTTAGAGTCGTTGTTAAAGCGCAGTAAAACGGTGCCATCATCATCGAGTGTTCTGCCTGCAACAACATGATTTAAGTCAGCGCATAGTGCGGTGATTTCTAGGCCGCTCACGTATTCAGCTAGATTTGCAGCATGCACTCCTATATCAGCTATACAACAACTAATACCGGCCTTATCAGCATCTAAACGCCATTTGGCTTGTTTGGCATTTTCATCTTCGCTGGTGGCAAGCCAACCTTGGCTGTACTCAACAATAATTTTACGAATAGCGCCCAGCTCGCCATCAGTAATACGTTGGCGCGCTTCTTTAATCATCGGGTAACCAGTGTAGGTATGAGTTAATCCATATAAACAATCACTGGCTTGCAGAGTTTTTTCTAATAACAGCGCTTGTTCTAAATTTAGGGTGGCTGGCTTATCTGATAAAACGTGAAAACCTGCTTCAATTGCACACTTTGCAATTGGGAAATGCAAATGATTTGGCGTCACTATTGCCACAAAATCAATTCGTTGATCGGCAGGTAACTTAGCTTCTTCGCTAAACATTTGTTGGTAGCTGTCATAGCAACGATCTGGATTTATTCCTAGCATTGCAGCTGTAGCTTGGCTGCGTGATGGATCTGAACTAAAGGAGCCTGCGACTAACTCAATTAAGCCATCTAAGCGTGCAGCAATGCGATGGATTGCACCGATAAATGCACCTTGTGCACCACCGACCATCCCCATGCGGATTTTGGCATTATTCATGAAAAAGCTCCATGTCAGTAATCGTCTACTGAGTTTAGTTAATATCATGTTATTGATAATAAGGAATGAACAGCGTAAGGGATAATAAAAATTCGGTTGACAATGCAACAAAATCGGCGTTTTATATATTATTGCGAATTGATATTTATAGAATATATTATTATGGAAGTACAAGGGATTATAAATAAAGCGGGCGTAAATCAACTGATCGCGGCATTTGATTTATTACCTGATATTTTGTTTTGGGTTAAGGATTCTGATAGCCGAATTTTATACGCAAATCAACACTTTATTGAGCATCAAGGGTATAAGTCATTAGAGCAGATTTTACTTAAAACTGATTTTGACTTTTCATCCAAGCACTTAGCATTTCAATATGTCAATGACGATAAACGCGTAATGAATGGCTATGTGGTTATTGATCGTTTGGAGCTAAACCAAACCTCAAATGGTGAATTGGCCTGGTTTTCAACGTCCAAAAAAGCGATTTTAACTGACGATGGTCAGATACTGGGCACCTATGGCGTTACACGGCATTTACAAAAAACATCAAAGGCTTTGTCGCATGTAAGAGCGATTGAAGGGCCAGTAAATTATATACGTGAACACTATCATCGTAATATCTGTATTGAAGAACTTGCCGAGCTTGCTCATTTATCGGTAAGTGCGTTAGAGCGGCGTTTTAAAAAACATTTAGCAAAAACACCTAATCAATTTATTAATGAAATACGTTTAGAAAACGCACGTAAGCTACTTGTTGAAACTCGTTTACCTATTTCACAAATAGCCTATCAATGCGGTTTTTCTGAGCCTAGCTATTTCAGTAAACAATTCAGACGCTTATTTGGTGAGATCCCTTCGCAAATGCGCGACCAAATTGAGCCCTAAGCCAGCCGTTTAGCTAATTGAATAGCGCCTTGCTCGGGCAGGTAATGCGCATCACATAGATAACCTTGTGCTTTGGTAGATAACCAAGGAGTAATTTTCTCGGCTGTGCCTCCCATTAATGTAATGTTGTAATAGCCATGGCTAACTAAATGATCGATATAACGGGTAATATAGCGCGCTGCTTGCTCTAAAATAATAATGGCCCAAGGATCATCTTGCATTGCGAAAACTAAAGGCGCAAAACCGGCAAAAAAAGCGGGTTTGGCATTGAGTGCTAATTCTGTCAGCTGGTTACTTGTATCACAACTAAGCTGTGCCAATAAGGTATTTATTAATGGGCTTGAGGGGGATAAGCCATCTAAAACCTCTAATGCATAACGAAATAAAGTTAAACCAATCCAGCCTCCGCTTGCGCCATCACTTAATAATAATCCATGGCCTCCTAATTCAATAACGTTACCGTTTTTTATTGCTCCAGCACAAAAGCCAGTGCCTAAAATAATAATCGCACCACTGTTATCACCATGGGCACCTTGACAGGCTATGTGTAAGTCAGTTGAAAAGTTAAATTGTGCAAATGGATGCTGCCACTGTGCCATCTTTTTATTTGCACCGGCAATGCCAGCGCCAGCGAGTCCTGCATAGGCATAAATTGCCCCAAGTGTTGATAGCCCTAAACCAGCCTGTTGTAATGCGTGTTTTGTTGCATCAATAATGGATTGCTGCGCCACTTCAACGGAGGTTGCAATATTTGCTGCACCGCTTACTGCCTCAGCAAGTAGGGTGCCTTGTGCGTTTTCAAGCCTGACTCGGCATTTTGTACCGCCGCCATCAATACCTAAATACAGGGGAGGTTGAGAGTGGTTAGTCATTTTTAGCCTGCTCGTTAGTTCGTTGATTTAAAATTGCGTTAATTAATAACGGATCCACCCAGCCATCCTTGTTGTGTACACCAGAGTAGGCATGTAGTGACACTAAATTATTGTTGGCAAGTTGCCAAAGTGTACTTGCATTATCAGTGGTTACGCCACCACCAATAACAATTTCTATATGATCATTGGCGTGGCTAATGATTGTTTGTATATGATTAAGACCTTGCATAACACCTTTATCATCAGTCCATTTAGTGCCATTTGTGAGGATACGATCAATGCCCAGTTCAGTTAATAGGTCAATTGCCTTTTCGCTGTCTTCTATACAATCAAAAGCGCGATGAAATGTCGTTGCTAAATTATATTTATGTGCGCAGGCAATAAGCGCTGTGGTAGCTGCGATATCAACGTCATTGGCGTTTAGCGCACCAAAAACAACACCGGTAGCACCTGCGTGCGCCGCGTGTGCTATTTGTGTAAGCATTAGCTTCAGTATTGTTGCATCAACAATAAATTGATTCGCAACAGGTCGTATCATGATAAGCAACTCGCCTTCTGAGGGCATTGCATGAGCTGCAATAGTCATTGCTGTTTCACTAGGAGTGAGACCTTCAAGTTGCATTGTGCTGCAAAGTTCAATTCTAGAGGCGCCAGCTGTAAATGCGGTTTTTACATTATCAGCTAACTGAATATGACTATCTGCGTTTAAACAGACTTCTAAATTTTTACGCATTGTTTCGTTCCAAAATACCAGCGATGTTGTTAACAATAAAATATTTAATTATATTAGATTATAATAGAATAAATAAAATTCATTTGTAAATCATGTTCTTATTTTTGTTTTTTTACTTTTCATGAATATGGGAAGTGTTTTTATATGCCATTAATTTAAGTTGACGACTATAAACTAGCTCAGCACTAATTGGATCTTTTTTTAACCTTAACGCCGATTTTGTTCTAGAGGCAACCGAATTTCTATTATCACTTTCTTCGACAGAACCCTATTCTTGAAAAGCAGTTTAACAAGCTATTAACTCAGATATGAAACGCCTTAAAGTTTATTGGCACGGATTATCGTGGGTTTTAAGTTACTAAATACAATCAATAGCACACAATAATACTGGAGATAAACATGACCAATAATAATAACAGTCGTGAATCGGCGGGTCTTGCTCGGCGATTTAAGAAATCTGCATTGCTTCTAGCGGTGATGGCAAGCTGTAATGGCGCATACGCACAAGATCAACAAAATGAACAAGAAAGCGATCTAGAAGTAATAGAAGTCAGGGGGATTCGCGCCTCGATGGCAGAAAATTTAGCGATTAAGCGACTGTCCAATTCGATTGTTGATGCAATCACCGCAGAAGATATAGGTAAATTTCCAGATAAGAATGTGGCCGATTCTTTACAACGAGTACCTGGTGTTGTGATATCTCGCAGTGGTGGTGAAGGCGAGAATGTTAGTATTCGTGGGTTGTCATCTGATTTAACCCTCACTCAACTTAACGGTAATTTTATTGCTTCATCACCGGGTTCTCCATCTCGTTCTTTTAGCTATTCTTTACTGCCTTCGACTATGGTGCAATCGGTTGAAGTTTTTAAATCATCAGAAGCTCGCTTAGATGAAGGCGGTGTAGGTGGTACGGTTATTCTAAATAGTCGTACGCCATTGGATATGGATGCAAACTCTGGTGCATTTAATGTTGAATACACTTATGCTGATGTAACAAAAGAGTATGAGCCTAATTTTAGCGGTGTGTATTCTTGGAAAAATGAAGATGAAAACGTTGGCTTTTTACTCGGTTATACTAAGCAAGATCGTACTAACCGCTCTCTGACTGGAGATATGTCAGGCGGAGGTGGTTGGCGATGGGCAACGGGGAGCGAGCAGCCAGCAACTGATGTAAATGGCAATGAAATTACTGACAGTACTCGGCGTTTTGGGGCGTTAGAAGATGCGTATGGTAATTCCTATGATGGTGTATGGGCACCGCAAGTTGCCGGTGTGGGCATTACTGAGGAAAAGCGCGAACGTGTTGGTGTGCAAGCGACAATGCAATGGCGACCAACAGATAATTTAGAGCTGACATTTAATCACTTTCACTTTGAATTAGGTCAAGATAGAACTACTTCACAACTGATGATCCCTGAATGGAAATATAACCCTGACTATTTAACCGGTGTAATACTTGATGAAACGGGCTCTATTGTTACTGGAATGGATTTCACCAGTGGTGCAGGCGGTAGTGAAGGCAATTTAGAGTTTCCTTGGATCATAGGTAGTTATACAAAAGAAAAAGATACTTCAGATACGTATGACTTTGCATTTGAATATGCAGGTGATGTCTTTGACCTTAAAGGCAAATTTGGTCGTACGAAGGCAAGCGGTGGGCCATCGGAGTCATTTAATGCAGCGTATAAAAGCGGTCAGCCTGGCAGTCGTAGTGATTCAGGAAAAAATGAAAATGCGGCATCGTTTGCAGGTTGGCGCTTAGGTGAACGTGTTTCTTTATATGCAGATCCAGCATTACTTGCGAATTTACAAGCAGGTATTGCAGGTGATCCTGATCCAGGTTCAACAGGCTCAAGTTTCATTGTCAGTGACTTAAAAGAAGACTATGGTCAACTTGATTTAGATTACCATGTTGCTTATGGCATAGTTGATACATTGCGTGTGGGAGTTAAGCATCGAAAAGCAAGTCTGCATCGGGAAACCAATAATACATTTTTTATTACTCAAGATGGTGCCGATCGCATTGCTAGTGGGGAACTTGATCCATTCAGTCAAGGTGCAATAGATGAAGTTGCCTATCAGTGGATTGGTGGCATGCCAAACCTTGAGGATGTATTAAATAAAGAATCGGAACAAAATATTGCGGGTGGGTTTGAAGTTAATACTATGCCGAGTATTAATTGGCAGCAATATCGGGATATTGTTACTAATGAATATGTTAAATATACACGCCGTGAACCCGATTTTGTTTTTGATATTGAAGAAAAAATAACAGCTGCTTATCTTCAAGCTGATTTTTCGTTTGGTGATTTTCGCGGCAATGTCGGCGTTCGTTATGTAGAAACGCAAACACAAATTATGTCTTCAGACAAAATAAACTACTTTTTAGATGATATAAATGATGCGACCGGTGAAGATATTCTTGGTGATGAGCGTTTGGTTGATGTTGAAACTACCACATTACGCACTGTCAAAGATGACAGATTCCTACCTAGCTTAAATTTAGTCTGGGAAGCGAGTGATTCTCTGGTTATCAGAGCCGCAGCTGCCAAAACTATGTCACGCGCACCTTTTAATGATTTAGGTGCACCGGAACAATTAACCTTCATATCACAAGAGTGGGCTGACGACCGACTCGAATTTAGAGGTAACCCAGTTGATCAAGGTTGGAGTGGATCGGGTGGTAATAAAGCATTACAGCCATTTGAATCTGTGCAACTCGATTTATCAGCTGAATATTATTATGGAAATGGTTCAGCGGTTGGCATCGCATTATTTAATAAGGACGTTGATAATTTCATAGTGCCTTTGATCATTACTTCAGAACGTCCATTCGATGGTTTTACAAATCCTTTTACTGGCGTTGAAATTGTTCCAGCTGGAGACATCACAGTAACACCATTTACCACCACTGCAAATGGTACTAATGCCACTTCTCGCGGAATCGAATTATTTGCTCAACATGCTTTTGATAATGGTTTTGGTATCAATGCTAACTATACCCTCAATGATACTAATCAAGCTGATGTCAGTGTTGATGGTGAAAAAGTAGGTGAATCAGCCTTAGTGGGCAGTGCCGATGATCAATTCAACTTTTCAGCTTACTTTGAAGACGATAACTACAGTGTTCGGGCATCTTATAACCGCCGTGGGAAAATGGCCTTAGGATTAGCTGATGGCTTAACTGTATCCCAAGAACCTTATCAACAAGTTGATTTAAATGCGTCATACAGCGTGATGGAAAATTTAGTGCTCTCGGCATCGGTTATTAATTTAACAAAAGAAGAGTCACGAACATTCTATGGTGATGATAGTAAAGCGCGACTTCGCAGTAGCAGCTATAGCGGTCGCCGGTATTATGCTGGACTAACCTATCGGTTTTAATTGTTAAGGTTTGGCTAAAACGTTTTATCAACAGGCTAACTAAGCACTTGTTAAAAAGAGTTTTTACGTACTCAGTGACAAGTTATAACCGTTTAATAAAACAAAATGAATACGGTTAGTTAGCGTGTTATCAACAGCTGATTTTAAAAGGCAAAATTATGAATACACTAAATATATTTAAACTTGTAGGGACCTCACTTTTAACTGCAAGTTTACTTAGCGCATGTGGTGGATCAAGTAATGACCCAAAAGTAGATAATGTACCAGTAACACCTGATGTTACACATGCTGAAATTGCAGGGACAATAATCAAAGGTGTTTTATCAAATGCAGATATCGCCGTTACTGCGCTCAATGGTAGTAATTTAACAATAAACAGTGCCAGCAATACCGATCAAGAGGGCCGCTTTTTTATTGAATTAAGCAGTGAGGCAGGTTTTGGGATCAATTCCACCGTAAAACTTAATATTTCAACCACGGATAGTTCTACAATGCAATGTGATGCGCTGCGCTGTGGTGATGCTGAATTTACACAATTAACCAGTGGTGCAGCAATTGCTGGGAGTGTATTTTCAACGTTAGGGCAATTAACGGTACCTTATGGCAATGATGCCGATGGTGTTGCAGACACAACTTTGCAAGCCAACGCATTAACAACTTTGGCGACTCAACTTGTAGAGCAACAAATTGCTGATGGTCGAAATGTATCAACTGCAGAGTTAATGGCATTAGCACAGGCGCAAATGTCTGCGTTGTTGTTGCGAACTATGGGTTGGCAAACGGGCAATACTAATGTTTTTAACATGGCAGTGATAAGTGCTGACAAGCTCGACAACTTCATACTAGGTGAAAGTTGTGAAGAAAATGATAGCGCAGAACAAGTATGCTCAACGCAATATGCAGATGAGGCAATAATTAAACTATCGTTGTTAAATGCTTCTTTTGCACAGTTTAGTGAATCTGATAATTTAAAATCAGTGATGGATAATGCGCAGCAGAATATTAGGGCTGCACTAAACGATGACGCAGATGCGCTAGCTGCCTTTCGTCAGCGTATTTATGATGCCATTAGCAGTCATCCTCTAACCACTGAACTAGGCTTAACTGCAGATTCGATAGTTGATCTGTCATTACCGCTTTTTGATGAAGCATTATCAACAGGCCCACTTCAAGAAATCACCACACAAGAGAACTTAACTGGTGCAGTATTTACAGCTAGAAACGCAATTAGTGATGCTGAAAGTGCAGCTAAAGCCTTTGATAATAACCTAGATACTAAATGGCTTGATCATAATGATTGGTTGGGGGCACCAAGTGAAGCATCACCTTCATGGATACAAGTTGATTTTGCAAAGCCACAGGCTGTAAATAGTGTATTCATTACCAGTGCTAACGATGCGCCAGAGCGAGACCCAGAGAATTTTACCATATTGGGGTCTAATGATGGTGGAAAAAGTTGGTTTGAGCTTGCAAATATTATTGGTGCATCATTCGAGGATCGGCTTTCTCGCCAAGAATTTAGCTTCGTTAATGGACAAAAGTACCTTAGTTATCGAGTTAATATTACAAAAAATAAAAACAATGATGGGTTAGTGCAAGTTTCGGACATTCAGATGGTAGGCCCTGTTTTTACAAGTGTTGATCATACTGATATTACCAGCGGTACTACCAGTGCTAGTAATAGTATTGGGGATGCAGAAAATGCAGATAAAGCATTTGATAATGACCCTACAACAAAGTGGTTAGATCACAATGATTGGCAGGGGGCTCCAACTGAAGACAAGCCATCATGGATACAGATGGACTTTGTAAGTCCTGTAGCCGTGGATCAGTTAGTAATTGTCAGTGCTAATGATGCGCCTGAACGTGACCCAGAAAACTTTGCTTTACTAGCTTCTAACGATGATGGCACCACGTGGCAAAAACTTGCAACTTGGGTAGGAGAATCATTCGACTCTAGAGCACAGCGCAGAGCGTTTTCTTTTTCTAATCAACTAGCATTTAGTAGTTATCGTTTAGAAGTGACCAAAAATAAGAATAATGATGGTTTATTACAAATAGCTGATATCGATTTAATTGGCCCTGAATTGCCAGGAGAAGATCATAGTAAAGTTGCAGGAGCAAGCTACAGCGCACGTAATAGTATCAGTGATAGTGAAGGTGCAGCGCAAGCATTTGATAATAATGTAAATACCAAATGGCTTGATCATAACGATTGGCAGGGACCACCAACTAATGCTGATCCAGCTTGGTTGCAAGTTATTTTACCGCAAGCAAAAGCAGTTAATACACTGACACTCACAAGTGCAAGCGATGCCCCTGAGCGCGATCCTGAATCATTTACTTTAATGGCATCGATGGATGGTGAAAACTGGTTGGATATCGGTGCATGGGTCGGCGAAAGTTTTGATCAGCGCCTAGAAAAAAGAACGTTTCCTGTGGCAAATACACTCGCGTATAGCCACTACCGACTTGCTGTAACTAAAAATGCCAATAATGATGGTTTAGTTCAAATTGCCGAAGTTGGTTTAATTGGTCCTGACTATGCTTTTAAAGATCTAACTTCACTTACCGGTAGTGTATTTAGTGCCCGCTTTAGTATTGGTGATGCAGAAAGTGCAGATAAAGCATTTGATGGTGATATACAGACCAAATGGTTGGATCATAATGATTGGCAAGGAGCGCCAACAGAAGAAAATCCAGCATGGATCCAAGTTGATTTTAGTGATCCGCAAACGGTCAGCGGTCTTGCAATAACCAGCGCCAATGATGCACCTGAACGAGACCCTGAGAACTTTAGTTTATTAGGTTCAAATGATGGAGGCCAAACCTGGACTGTTGTTTCATCATGGTTAGGCGAAAGCTGGGATGAGCGTTTACAACGTCGTTCATTTGAATTCAATAATGGTTTTGCTTTTTTAAGCTATCGTCTTAGCATTAGCAAAAATGCAAATAATGACGGATTACTACAAATTGCCGAAATCGAGTTACTCGGATTAGAAAAATAATTTTAATTACTTACAGGTCAGAGGGCTATCCCTCTGGCCTTATTTTTAATGATTCTGAGTGGGACTTTAAATAAAGCTGCAACGATATTACTAAAATGAATAACTAGGATTTAGTCATGAATAGTAAAAGACAATTTTTAAGACAATCGATAACCGCTGTACTAGCCGTAGGAGCGAGTACACTGACGGCAAAAGTATTGGCTCAAAAACAGGTCGTTAATAAATCAATTAAAAGCTTAAATTCGCAACTTAAACCCATAGTGGTCTCAACGTGGCAACATGGTATAGCGGCTAATAAAGCCGCGTGGCAGGTACTTGCTGAGCATGGTAAAGCCATTGATGCTGTGGAAGCCGGTGTGCGAATTCCTGAAGCAGACCCAAATGTGATGACAGTAGGATATGGTGGTTACCCTGACAGAGAAGGCAACGTTACTCTCGATGCCTGCATTATGGATGAAAATCAAAACTGTGGCGCAGTTGCATTTTTACAACACATTAAGCATCCCATCTCGGTTGCCCGGTTAGTGATGGATAACACCCCGCATGTGATGTTAGTAGGTGAGGGGGCGCTGCAATTTGCTAAATCACAAGGGTTTATAGAAGAAAACTTATTAACTCCGCAAGCCAAAAAGGCCTGGCAAGATTGGCTGGTGGAATCAAAATATGCGCCCGTGATCAATATTGAAAACCACGACACAATCGGCATGTTAGCGCTTGATAGTAATGGCGATTTATCTGGGGCGTGTACCACTAGTGGCGCGGCCTTTAAAATGTCAGGCAGAGTAGGTGATTCGCCCATTATAGGTGCCGGTTTGTACGTTGATAATGAAGTCGGTGCTGCAACGGCAACGGGCATGGGCGAGTTAATGATAAAAACGGTAGGCTGCCATTTAGTAGTTGAAATGATGCGCCAAGGTATGACACCTACTCAAGCGTGTAAGGCCGCAGTTGAGCGAATTGCCCATAAGCTGGGTGATTATAAACAGTTTCAAGTCGGTTTTTTAGCCTTGAGTAAATCTGGTGAATATGGCTCTTATTGTATTCAACCTGGTTTTAATTATGCAGTTACCTCAAAGGCAGGAAGTAAATTACTTGATTCGGCGAGTATTCTTTAAGTGCCGAATTAAAGAGTTTAAATAATGCGTGGTATTTTTTAAATATGTGCAGCAAACTATAGAACTTTATTTATCATAATGTCCTTTGATTGATACCTATAGCTAGACTAACAATCAACGACTGAGCTTTTTGTAACAGGCAATGATGTTGAACAGGAGTAATTTGAACATTAAATAAAGTAATAAAATGTGAAAAGGGCGCTGTAATAGCGCCCTTTTAGTTATTTCTTTTCTTTCTCTTCGTCAGGTAAAGTGACGTTGAGCTCTAATACCGCTAAGTCATCTTCGTTTTGATCGAATTGGACTTGAACGGCGTCATTACTGATGTTGACGTATTTACGGATAACATCAAGAATATCCTGTTTTAATTGTGGTAAGTAATCAGGTGTACCACGCTGTGAGCGCTCATGCGCAACAATGATCTGCAATCGCTCTTTTGCTAGTGACGCTGTATTTTTCTTTTCTGAGCGGAAGTAGTCAAGTAGTGACACGTTAACCTCCAAATATCCGTTTGAACAAACCTTTCTTTTCTACATCTAAGAAGCGAAATTCGACTGTTTCACCTAATAAGCGATTAATTGCATCGGCATAAGCTTGCCCAGCATCAGACTCTGTATCTAATATAACTGGCTGGCCTGAGTTTGATGCACTTAATACCGCTTGTGATTCAGGTATTACACCTAACAATTCGATAGAAAGAATATCTTGCACATCTTCAACTGACAGCATTTCACCTTTAGCTACTCGCTCTGGGTTATAGCGAGTCAGTAATAAATGTTCTTTTATGTTTTCAAGTCCTTCTTCAGCACGTTTAGATTTGCTATGCAAAATACCTAAAATACGGTCTGAATCGCGAACTGATGATACTTCAGGGTTCGTTGTAACAATTGCTTCATCAGCAAAGTACATCGCCATCATAGCGCCGGCTTCAATCCCTGCTGGCGAATCACAGACGATATAATCAAAGTCTTTTTTCAGCTCGTTTAATACGCGTTCAACACCTTCGCGAGTTAAAGCATCTTTATCTCGGGTTTGTGAAGCAGGTAATAAAAATAATTTATCTACCCGTTTATCTTTGATAAGTGCTTGATTTAAATTTGCTTCACCGTTTATAACGTTAACAAAATCATAGACAACGCGACGTTCACAGCCCATGATCAAATCAAGGTTACGTAAACCGATATCAAAATCTATAATGACTGTTTTATAGCCCTTAAGTGCTAAACCTGTGCCAATTGCAGCACTTGATGTAGTTTTACCTACACCACCTTTACCTGACGTAACGACAATGACTTTTGCCATAAGATTTATCCTTTAACCAAAGCTGAAATTTCTAATGATTCATTTTTTTGTTGGATTTGTGCAGCGTTGCCCCAGAACTCACCTTGCAGAGAATCGCTGATCCAGTAGTTGCCATTGATAGAAACAAGTTCTGCTTCTAATTTTTGGCAAAAAATACGTGCTTCGTTGTAACCTTGTGCGCCTGCTATTGCGCGACCACGTAACGTGCCATAAATATGTACATTGCCATCAGCAATGACTTCTGCACCATGGCTTACCGCACCAATGACGATTAAGTCACGGTCTTTAGCATACACTTGTTGACCAGAGCGCACTGTGCCATTGATAACTTGGGCAGGTAAGTAAACTGTTTTCTCAACAATTGAAGTATTACTCTGCTTTGTAATAGGTTCACTCTTAACGTCTTGTGAATAATTTAAAACTGAGAGCCCAGCGGCTTTGGCTTGCGTATGTTGCTCATCAGAGCCATTACAGACTCCAACAGCATTAAAGTTCATTCGTTCTAATAAAGACTTTAGATGAACAAAATCAACAAGATTATTTTTTATCTCAATTAAATTAACAACAATAGGAGCACCCTCAAAAAAACGAGGGGCTTGGGCAATTTTTATATACAGTTGCTCAGCTAACAGGTTTATATCAGTACTATAAAGATGTAAAACTGATAACGTAAAAAGATTCCCTTTTAGCTCAAAAGTTTGGTCCGACATACACGCTCAATTGAATAGTGTGATCAGAAATCAATTTTAGATAAACGCAGGCTGAATAAGGCCTGTGTTTATATGGATAAGGTGAAATTTCTAATCTAATTTTTCTAACTTATTATGACTCTCATGTTATAGTGTGCAGCACTGTTAAGCAAGATTTTATAGGGTCATAATGCTGACTGCGGTATATAAAAGTAAGAAAAAAGCGGATACCTTCCTTTTCGTAGAAAAAAGAGATGATTTTAGCAAGGTACCGGAACCTTTAATGGCTATGTTCGGTCAACCTCATTACGTAATGTTAATTAATTTAGCAAAACGAACGCATTTAGGCGGGGCTGATTTAAGTTTGGTTGAGGAATCATTAACTGATGTCGGGTTTTATCTCCAGTTACCGCCACCTGAAGCTAACTTACTAGCTGAGCATAGAAAACAAAATGGAGTTGATAGTGACTAAACATATAATGACTAAATTGGCTGCAATTTTATGTAGTGCCTGTATCAGTACATCGGCACTGGCCAAGACCCAAGCACAATTTGATGAATATGTTGCAGGTTTAAAACAAGAAGCAGCACAAAAAGGCTACGATAGTCAATTAATTGAAGATGCCTTCGCTACAGCACACTTTAAAGAAAAGGTAATTTCTGCTGATAAAAATCAGCCTGAAGTTAAAGAAACCTTAGAGACTTACTTACCAAAGCGTGTGCCACAATGGAAAATTGACCGCGCACGTAAACTATACGCTGAAAATAAAGATATTTTAGAACAAATTGCAGCCGAGTACGGCGTGCAAGCTCGCTTTATTGTTGCGTTATGGGGCCTTGAAAGTAATTTTGGTAAAATCCAAGGTGGTCACAACGTTATTTCATCGGTAGTCACGCTGGCTTTTGATGGCCGTCGCGAAACTATGTATAAAAACCAACTATGGGCCGCGCTTGATATTTTAAAGGAAGGGCACATTACTTTAGATAAATTCAATGGTTCATGGGCAGGTGCAATGGGGCAAACGCAATTTATGCCAACCTCATTTAATGCCTACGCGGTAGATTATGATAAAGATGGTCGAAAAGATATTTGGACCACCCAAGTTGATGCCTTTGCATCAATAGCTAACTATTTAAAGCAAGCTGGCTGGAATAGCGATCTTACTTGGGGTCGTCAAATTAAGTTACCACAGAGCTTCGAACCTAGCTATGTATTGCAACGTGGAACTAAAACACGTACTCAATGGTTAGAGTTTTGGGCTGATTCAGAGCGTTCGTTAGCTGATTGGCAAGCTTTAGGTGTACGTAAAATGGATGGTACTGATTTACCAGCCGTAGATGTAACGGCGGCATTGGTTATGCCTGATGATATGAATGGCCGTATGTATTTAGCTTATGATAATTACAAAGCGTTAATGCATTGGAATCGCTCATATTACTTTGCCACCAGTGTTGGTTACTTGTCTGATCGCATTGGTTACCCAGCGATTTAATAAGTAATTAGGTGCTAGGCTCTAGGTAATTAGGTACTAGGGCGTTTACAGAAAGCGCGAGTTTATCTCGCGCTTTGCTTTGTAAAAAATGTATAAACTTGCTAGGGTCGGTAGGCTTTAAGTTGTATGTCCGGAGTTAAACTTGACTGCGTAGGTTGGGTAGAGTGCAGCGAAACCCAACGAAAAATCCTCTGTAAACCTGAACTAAAAAACTGCATTAATTAATAAGCGTTATATTTATTCTGTGTTGTGTTTAAAAGCTTGTTATAACTACTTTTTCACCAGTTTCAAATTATAAAAATTATCTCTGATAAACTTATAAAGCCTTAAATTTGGCCCATGTTCTATTAAATCTTTAATAGGTAAAGTCCATTCATCAAAACCTTTCATTTTAATAACCAATATGTGCATCTCAGCTTCCTCTGCATTACTACCTGCGACAGCACGCTTATGGCCAATTTCATAACGCATGGATTCTAGTCGGTCTTTATAAATAACATCAGTACCGAACACACCATCTCGAATATGTAGTTTCCCTTTGCTAATCCACGCAGCTGGTTTAGTTCCGTTCTTAAACCAAAATATGAATGAAGCTAAGTAGCAAAGAGTAATAATTGATAATGAATACACCCATTCCAACCCAAGCTCTGCAAGTAAAAGTACCACAAAAATCATTGGTGATAGAGAGGCTAAAAATATCTGAAAATAATCTCGATTTCGAGGTAACACCATAATTGAATTTAACACCATAATTGAATTTAACACCATTCCTTAGATAGCATAGCGACTCAGCCTTCCTATTTGAGTAATTGATAATACACTAAAACGGCAATTATTATAAATCGTGATAATTCCAGTAATAACTGCTTTTGTAAACAGTTAATTAAACTAACTGGAATTATGGCTTGTAATTTTGCAACAAAACAACGGTGAATAAAGCTATCGGAAAAATCGCAATCTGTATTTACTTGTTACCTAACAGGTACAAGTTATCTTTTTTATTTACCACAAAGGCGCTTAGCGCTGCACCGAGTAAAAATTTTTGGACTTTTATTTACTTCTCGGTGAACTCGGTGAGAACGCCAGCACAGTGTCGACCATTTGGCTAACAGTTTGTGCAGCGAGTGGCAAATCGTGAGTAGGGCAACGCGGTTCACCGACACGGGCATACATTAAGCGCAGGTAATCATATATTTCGGTAA
>NZ_JACJEE010000129.1:0-207 GCF_014163915.1 Pseudoalteromonas sp. SR41-8 | reverse complement strand
CGTTCTTTAACAATATAAAGCAATCATCTGTGTGGGCACTCGTACAGATTGAGTTCTAACAGCCGAGCTTAGTTCGCTAAGTAAGGCAAAAAATTTAGAGTCTCAATTGAAACTGAGTGACCAACAGAAGTAACTTATTTATAAGTTGCTTCGGCACAGTCAATTCAATATCGAAAGATATTAAATAAATTCAGAATTCATTGAGCT
>NZ_JACJEE010000128.1:0-209 GCF_014163915.1 Pseudoalteromonas sp. SR41-8 | reverse complement strand
TGGCTGAAGAAGACGAATTTGATTTAGACGATATTGACAGTCTAATTGATGAAACTGGCGATAAAGCGACTGCAGAGCCGGAGTTGGCTGAAGAAGACGAATTTGATTTAGACGATATTGACAGTCTAATTGATGAAACTGGCGATAAAGCGACTGCAGAGCCGGAGTTGGCTGAAGAAGACGAATTTGATTTAGACGATATTGACAGT
>NZ_JACJEE010000127.1:0-213 GCF_014163915.1 Pseudoalteromonas sp. SR41-8 | reverse complement strand
CGTGAATGCAGGTGATGACCAAACAGTTGTAGAAGGAAGTGAAGTCAGCCTTGAAGGTGAAGCATCAGATAGTGATGGAAGCATAGTTTCCTATGAGTGGCTCCAACTATCATCAGACGATATTGTTACTATTAATAACTCAGATAAAGCAAAAGCTTCATTTGATGCTCCAGATGTAGAGGAAGAAGTTGAAATTACCTTTCAACTAACAGT
>NZ_JACJEE010000126.1:0-221 GCF_014163915.1 Pseudoalteromonas sp. SR41-8 | reverse complement strand
GATTTAATGGCGGCGCGAGATTTGTAACCTAGTGGGCTAAGTAAAAATCGAGCAACAAAGAGTTAATCGCCCCTAGGAAGAACCCTAAGGGCAGCGCGTGTTTGGCATTGATGCTGCGTTATCGCCTATTTATGGGGAACAACCACACTACATAGGCTCTGCCTTGCCTAAATACCAAACACACTGCTGCAAAATTAATCACAAAAGGTCAACACGCCCTA
>NZ_JACJEE010000125.1:0-226 GCF_014163915.1 Pseudoalteromonas sp. SR41-8 | reverse complement strand
GAACTCAGTAGTGAAACGAAACAGCGCCGATGATAGTGTAGCATTTGCTATGTGAAAGTAGGACATTGCCAGGCTCCAAATAAGAGAAACCCGTTACAGCGATGTGACGGGTTTTTTGTTGTCTGCAGGAAAGTGAAAATGCAGGTGAAAGGTAAAAGGCATCAGGTAAAAGGAAAAGAATAAGCGCCTAATGCCGACTCTATACATTTGCTATGTGGCTCTCTAC
>NZ_JACJEE010000124.1:0-249 GCF_014163915.1 Pseudoalteromonas sp. SR41-8 | reverse complement strand
AAAAAATAGGAAAGCGTAATATGCGCAGCCCTAGCGAGATAAAGTTTAACTTTAACCGCAACGTTCTTTAACAATATAAAGCAATCATCTGTGTGGGCACTCGTACAGATTGAGTTCTAACAGCCAAGCTTAGTTCGCTAAGCAAGGCAAAAAATTTAGAGTCTCAATTGAAACTGAGTGACCAACAGAAGTAACTTATTTATAAGTTGCTTCGGCACAGTCAATTCAATATCGAAAGATATTAAATAA
>NZ_JACJEE010000123.1:0-250 GCF_014163915.1 Pseudoalteromonas sp. SR41-8 | reverse complement strand
AATGAACATTTACTATTCTGAGAAGAGTTTTTTAATATCATTAGACACATAAAAACTCATGTAACTGTATTGAACTTGGGTGTCATTTTAATTTTTAAAAGTAGTGGATGTCTTTTAACTTATCTCCCCAAAATGAACATTTACTATTCTGAGAAGAGTTTTTTAATATCATTAGACACATAAAAACTCATGTAACTGTATTGAACTTGGGTGTCATTTTAATTTTTAAAAGTAGTGGATGTCTTTTAAC
>NZ_JACJEE010000122.1:0-251 GCF_014163915.1 Pseudoalteromonas sp. SR41-8 | reverse complement strand
GTAGAGAGCCACATAGCAAATGTATAGAGTCGGCATTAGGCGCTTATTCTTTTCCTTTTACCTGATGCCTTTTACCTTTCACCTGCATTTTCACTTTCCTGCAGACAACAAAAAACCCGTCACATTGCTGTAACGGGTTTCTTTTATTTGGAGCCTGGCAATGTCCTACTTTCACATAGCAAATGCTACACTATCATCGGCGCTGTTTCGTTTCACTACTGAGTTCGGCATGGGGTCAGGTGGGTCCAAAA
>NZ_JACJEE010000121.1:0-251 GCF_014163915.1 Pseudoalteromonas sp. SR41-8 | reverse complement strand
AGTGCCCACACAGATGATTGCTTTATATTGTTAAAGAACGTTGCGGTTAAAGTTAAACTTTATCTCGCTAGGGCTGCGCATATTACGCTTTCCTATTTTTTTGTCAACACTTAATTTTAAACTTTATTAAAAATCTAAACTCAAGTTTTACTCGACTAACTGATTAACTCTTGCCTCGCTAAGCGTTGCTGTCTGCCGTCTCAGTGGGGTCGCATTATAGGGCGCGGCGAATTTTACGCAAGCGTTTTTTA
>NZ_JACJEE010000120.1:0-251 GCF_014163915.1 Pseudoalteromonas sp. SR41-8 | reverse complement strand
TTCTTTAAAAAACGCTTGCGTAAAATTCGCCGCGCCCTATAATGCGACCCCACTGAGACGGCAGACAGCAACGCTTAGCGAGGCAAGAGTTAATCAGTTAGTCGAGTAAAACTTGAGTTTAGATTATTAAGAAAGTTTAAAATTAAGTGTTGACAAAAAAATAGGAAAGCGTAATATGCGCAGCCCTAGCGAGATAAAGTTTAACTTTAACCGCAACGTTCTTTAACAATATAAAGCAATCATCTGTGTGG